>NZ_CALPCU010000019.1:0-40786 GCF_943193085.1 Vermiculatibacterium agrestimuris
CCCAGAGGGTGCTATTGGCCCCGCGCGGCTGTGTCGGTCAAACCGATCTGGAAGGAGTACCGCTATGTTTGACGCCATCGCGGCCTGGTACGCAGGCCTGTCTACTGCCAGCTTCTTCAACTTCAAATTCTTGCCCAAGTACGCCGTCTACTTTGTCCACGGAGTGGAATATACCCTCCTGCTGGCTGTGGTGTCGGTGCTTTTGGCCATTCTCCCCGCCCTTTTGCTGGCCCTGATGCGCCTGAGCAAGAACCGGGTGGTGAAGAACATCTCAGGGGCGTACATCGCGGTATTCCGCTCCACCCCCCTGTTGGTGCAGCTGTCCATCATCTTCTTCGGCCTGTTCAATGTCATCCGCATCCCCACCATTAAGGTCTTTGGGTTCGTGGATCTGTCCTATTTCATCCCCGGGGTGGTGGCCCTGGCGCTGAACAGCTCCGCCTATGTGGCGGAGATCTTCCGGGCGGGTATCCTGGCAGTGGACGGCGGCCAGATGGAGGCGGCCCGCTCCCTGGGCCTTTCCAAGTGGCAGGGGATGAAGCTGGTGGTGCTGCCCCAGGCGGTGAAGAACATCCTGCCTACCTTGGCCAACGAGATGGTCACCATGGTCAAGGAGTCCTCCATCTGTATGGCGCTGGGGATGCAGGAGCTGATGTGGGGCGCCAAGACGGTGGCGGCCAGCAGCTTTATCTCCATTGGCCCCTACATCCTGGCGGCCATCATCTATTTTTGTATCAATTTCCCTGCCAGCAAGGCCATTGAGGCCGTAGAGAGGAGGATGCGCCGTGGCGATCAGCGGTGAGACCTTGATCCAGGTGCGCCATGTGACCAAGGAGTTCAGCAAGGGCTCCGTCAAGGCGCTGGACGACTGCTCGGTGGATATTGCCCAGGGTGAGGTGGTGGCCATTATCGGCCCCTCCGGCTCCGGCAAGTCCACCCTTCTGCGGTGCCTGAACCTGTTAGAGGTGCCGACCAGCGGCACGGTGCTGTTCCACGGCGTGGACATCACCGACCCCAAGACCGACATTGACCTGCACCGGCGGAAGATGGGCATGGTGTTCCAGCACTTCAACCTCTTCCCCCACATGACGGTGCTGAAGAACATCACCCTGGCCCCCACTCAGCTGGGGCTCTGCTCCGAGGCGGAGGCCCAGGAGAAGGCCATGGCCCTTCTGGAACGGGTGGGCCTTCCTGACAAGGCCCAGGAGTACCCCATCCGCCTGTCCGGCGGCCAGAAACAGCGCATTGCCATCGTCCGGGCCCTGGCCATGGAGCCGGAGGTCATGCTCTTTGACGAGCCCACCTCCGCCCTGGATCCCGAGATGGTGGGAGAGGTGCTGGAGGTTATGAAGGAGCTGGCCCACGAGGGCATGACCATGGTGGTGGTGACCCACGAGATGGGCTTTGCCCGGGAGGTGGGCACCCGGGTGCTCTTCATGGATGGCGGCCGCATCCTGGAGCAGAACACCCCCCAGGAGTTCTTCGCCCATCCCCAGGAGCAGCGCACCATTGACTTTTTGTCCAAGGTGCTCTGAAAGTGCCCTGGGCAAAAAAGATTTCAACAGGAACAGATAAAAAGAGAGGCTTCCGAAGCAGACCGGAAGCCTCTCTTTTTACGTATTTGATGTTTTTCATCGGGCGAGCGGGGCGGGTCATTCCAGCGCCGGTGGGTCAAAATGCTTGTCCAGCGTATAGCCCTTGCCCAGGACGCTGTGGATATCGTCCACCACGACGAAGGCCGTGGGATCGATGTCCATGATGATGTGCTTGATGGCTGTGATCTTCCGGTAGGGTACAATGGATACGATGACCTTTGTCTGTTTCTGCTGGAAGCCGGTCTCGGCGAGATAGGAGGTCATGCCCACATCCGCCTCCCCCAGCAGGGCGGAGCGGATCTCGTCGTGGTGGTCGGAGTAGATGGCGATCTGGCTCTGATTGGCGCCCAAGGTGATCACCCGGTTGACGATGGCCGCGCTGATGAAGATGACCAAAAGACCGTAAAGGGTCTGAACCAGCGGCTGTCCCAGAGCCTGCATCACGATGACGGCCGCGTCGCAGAGGTTGAGCACCGTCGCCACAGGAACGTCGAATTTTTTGTTGAGGATAACGGCAAAGACGTCGAAGCCCCCGGAGGAGGCGCCGCTGCGCAGGATGAGGCCCGCACCCACACCCAGCAGCGCGCCCGCCGCGACGCTGCACAGCATGGGATCCTGCCCGATGGAGGTGAGGGGGTAGCGCATGAAAAACTCCAGCATGGCGGGAAAGAGAAGGCTCACCGCCACCGTTTTCGCCACGAACTGCTTTCCCACAAAGAGCAGGCCCACCGCCAAAAGCGCCAGGTTCACCGCCAGCACCATGGCGGACAGGGGAATGGGAACGGCCAGGACGATGATCTTGGAAAAGCCGGTGACGCCGCCGGAGGCAAAGCCCTGGGGAATGATGATAAGTCCGAAGGCGGCGGCCATAAGGGCCGTGCCAAGGAGCATATCGAAAAGGGCGATGAGCATGTGCGCATATCTCTTCATGGCGTTCCCCCCTGCGCCCTCCCGTGCCGGAGCGTCTCCTCCCGCCGCTTCAGAGTGCGGGGGAAGCGGTAGAAGAAGATGCAGCCGGTGACGGTGGCGGCGCAGATATCGGCGATGGGCTCGGCCAGCCATACGGCAAAGACCTGGTCGGAGAGGATGAGGGGCAGGATGAAGATGAGGGGGATGAGGAGGATGATCTTCCGCAGCAGGGCCAGGAAAAGGGAGATCTTGGCCTCCCCCAGGGCCACAAAGGTCTGCTGGCAGGAGCTCTGCACCCCGAACATGAAGATGCCCCCGAAATAGACCTGCAAAGTCCGCCGGGCGATCTCGGTAAGCGCAGGCTTATCGTTGAAAATGGCGATGAAAACGCCGGGAAAGAGCTCCACCAGGGCCCAGATGGTCACAGTGAAGGCCAGGCAGCTGATAAACAGCAGCCGGAAGGCCCGGCGCACCCGGTCCAGATTCCCCGCCCCGAAGTTGAAGCCGATAATGGGCTGGGCCCCCTGGGCCAGGCCGTGAAGGGGCATGGTGCCCACCTGCATCACCGAGGAGGCGATGGTCATGGCGCCCACATAGGGGTCGCCGCCGTAGAGCTTCAGGGAGGAGTTGAAAGAGATGGACACCAGGCTCTCGGTGGCCTGCATGATGAAGGGGGATACCCCGATGGCCACCACGGGGAGGAGCACCTCCGCCCGCAGCCGCAGGTGTCTCAGCCGCAGGTGGAGGAGGGTGCGCCTGCCCAGAAGAAAGGAGAGCACCCATGCCGCGGAAACGCTCTGGGACAAGATGGTGGCCAGAGCGGCCCCCTGGACGCCCATGTGAAGACCGAAGATAAAGATGGGGTCTAAAATAATGTTGCACACCGCCCCGATGACCACGGTGAGCATGGAGAAGGCGGCGAAGCCCTGGGTGGTGATGAAGTTGTTCAGGCCCAGGGAAAAGAGCACCGAGACAGTGCCCCAGAGGTAGATGGAAAGGTATCCGCTGGCGTAGGGCAGCGTATTCTCGCTGGCGCCGAAGAGGAGCAGCAGAGGCTCCTTAAAGACCTGGAACAGTGCGGTGGAGAGCGCCGCCATCATCAGCAGAAGGGCGGTGCAGCCCCCCAGGATGGCCTCCGCGCCGTCTATGTCCCCCTCTCCCATGCGGATGGCGGCCCGGGAGCCGCCGCCCATTCCCGCCAGGGCGGAGAGGGCGGAGATGAACATGATGATGGGAAAGGCCACCCCCAGGCCGGTGAGGGCCAGATCGCCCACCTCTTCCATATGGCCGATATACATCCTGTCCACGATGTTGTAAAGGGCGTTGATGAGTTGGGCGCACACTGCGGGGATGGCCAGCTTCACCATCAGCTTCCCCACCGGGGCGGAGCCCAGATTGTTTTTATCCTCCATCAGGTATTGCGCTCCCCTTCCAGGAAATAGGTGGCCTCCATGTCCGCTACGCTCAGGGCAAAGGCCAGAGGATATTTTTCCAGCGCCTGGCCCACCATGCGGCTGTCCTCAGAGCCGGAAAAGCCCATATGCCAGCGGATGGCCATGGCCTCCTCCCGCTTGAGCTTCATGAAGCCGGAGATGATGTACACGCTCTTCTCCCCGTGGCCGTAGGGGAGGGGATCGTCAAAGAAAAAGGTGGGGACTTTCTCCCACTGGCCCGTGGCCTCGTTTTTCACGTTCCGGGTACCCGCCTTATAGCAGCCGATCTTGCACAGGTCGTGGAGCAGGGCGGCGATGGCCGCGCTCTCGGCGTCGGCCTCAATGCCGTAGAGCTCCTGTACCCGCTCCCGGGCCAGGTAGTCCACCAGGCAGTGATAGACGTTGAGGCTGTGCTCGCACAGCCCCCCGGCGTAGGCGCCATGGTACCGGGCGGAGGCAGGACAGGAGAAGAAGTCGGACTTGTTCTCCAGGTAGTCCAGCAGAGCCTCGGCCCCCTCCCGGTGAATATTTTCCCGGTAGATTTCAATAAATTCCTCTTTACAGCTCATGGAAAGCCTCCCTTTCTTTTGAAAAAGAGTATATCACAGTTCCGGTACCAAAACAAGGACTGCACTCCCGCTGGCGTCTCTCCATAGGATGAGCCAGAGGTGATCCTATGGATAGTTTCTCCGCCCTGGGGGCGGCTATTTTATTTGCGCTGGCCTGTAATCTGGACACTGTTCTGGCGGCGGTGGGACAGGGAGCCGGCGGGGGACTGGACGGCCGCTCGGTCATGACGGTGGGGTGCGTGACCACCGCTGTGACCTTTCTCTCCCTGACCCTTGGCTCCATAGGGGCGGCCCTGCTGAGCGCCGGAGTGCCGGAGCGGCTGGGCGGCTTGGCCCTTACTGGACTGGGGCTTTGGTACATATTGGATTCCCTCCGGGGCAAGGGGGAGGAAAGCGGCCAAAGCCAGGGCAGAAGCTGGGTGGCCCTCTCCGCTGCCCTGGCGGTGAACAACGCCGGGGTGGGGGTGGCCGCCGGAGTGACGGGCCTGTCCCCTGTTCTGGCCTCCGGGTGCAACTTTTTCATTACCCTTTTGTGCCTGTGGCTGGGCAGGAGGCTGGGCAGGGCCCTGTCAGCCTGGAGCCGGTGGGCCCTGCCCGCCTCGGGGTGGATGCTGGTGGCCCTGGGGCTGTGGCAGCTGATATGAGCAAATCAAGGGGTAGTGGCTCTCAAGAGCCGCTACCCCAACAACAAGTGGGTTTTCGAAAAAATTTTGGCGAAACCTGTTGTCAACTACAGGGGAAATTGCTATAATTATGTAACCCTAATCTGGGATGATGCGCCTGGACACTCTCCGGCGAAAGAGCAGGAAAGGAAGTTGTATCATGAGAAGGAATGGGAAAAAACGGATACTGTCGGCCCTGCTGGCCGCAGTCATGATGTGTTCCCTCTACATCCCCACGCCGGCCGTGGCCGCCCAGAGCGGCCTGACGGGCAGCCTCACCGCCGCGGTGCGGATCGATTACGCCCAGCGGCTGAGCGAGCTGGCCAGCCGAAACGTGCAGGTGGAGCTGCAAAGGGGCGGCGTCGCCCTTGGCTCGGTCTCCCTCACCCAGGAGGGAGTCTTTGACGTGGGCGGCTATCAGGCTGCCGTGACCTCCATGGGGGTGGACGGCGGCGAGCTGGGAGGCGGCCAGTGGCCCGGTTTCCTGGAGGTGACCTTTGAGGATCTGCCCCAGGGGGACTATTCCCTGGCCTTTTCCGGCCGGGGCTATAAGAGCTATACCCAGAAAAACATCACCCTGGGCGACTACTCCCGCCATGTGGTGGTGGGCACCGGCGACGCCACCTTTACCCTGGGCGACGTAAATGGCGACGGGGCGGTGAACGAGAAAGACCGCGCCGCCCTCTCCGCCGTGCTGGGCTCCCAGCGGCCGGAGGAGCTGTACCAGTATGACCTGAACGGCGACAAGGCCATCGACATTGTGGACTTGGCCTATGTGGACAGGCTCATCCATGCCGAGGGCGCCGCCGTCCTGCGGGAGACCGCCCGCATCACCGTGCCCGCCGATATGAAGGCCATGGCCGCTGAGCTGACGGCCCAGGGCACCCTGGCGGTGGGTGATCTGGAGGATATTTTTGCCGACAATGACCAGACCGTCACCTTCCGGGCCCAGGAGGGGGACATCGTCCTGCCGCTGCCCCTGTCCGATACGGTGGATACGCAGGAGATCGAGATCCTTTCCCCTGCCGGAGCGGGGGCCGTTCTGGCGGGCACCGTGACGGTGGAGGGCGCCGGCGGCGAGATCGAACAGCGCACCTTTGACATCACGCCGCCCGCCGGCGTCCACGCCACCTCCCAGGTTCCCGGCAGCAATGTCGTCACCGTGGACTTGGGCCGGCGGATCCCGGTGAAGAAGATCATCATTACCGTCACCAAGACGGAGGGGGGCTATGCCGCCGTTCAGTCCGTCCAGTTCCTCAAGGATATCGTTCCCGAGGTGCCCGTGGCGCCCAATATCCAGGTCAAGGGTCTGGCGACCAAGGCGGGCAGCGAGTCGGTGTCCCTCACCTGGAACCAGCTGCCCAACGTGTCGGGCTACAAGGTGCTCTACTGGCCGGAGCAGAAGGCGGGAGAGGTCAAGGAGCTTCACACCGACGTGACCCAGGCCAAGGTCACGGGGCTGAAGAACCTGGAGACCTATGTGTTTACCGTCACCGCCACCGACGGCACCTGGGAGGGCAAGCCCTCCGACCCGGTGAGCGCCACTCCCGTCCCCGCCAGTGTTCCGGACAAGGTGGACATGGTGAACGTCACCGCCCTGGAAAACGCCCTGAGCGTCTCCTGGAAGGCGGGCAAGTCGGCCACCTATTATGAGCTCTATTATCAGGTCAAGGGCGCTGATACCTGGCTCCAGGCTGGCGGTCAGCTCAAACAGACCAGCGCGGCCATCCAGGGGCTGGAAAACGATGTGACCTATTCCATCTATGTGGTGGCGGGCAACGACGTGGGTAAGGGCCCCCGCTCCGCTATCTACGAGGGCACTCCCAAGGCCGTGAAGTACGAGCGGCCCGAGGGTATCCCCACCATGGGCATTCTGGATAACAGTCTTATCAGCGACATCCGTCTGGCCGACGCGGCCAACCAAACCGGCACCTTCACCTTCCGGGATATGATCGACGACAACTACCGCACCGCCTGGACGGCAAAGAACTGGTGGAGCAACGAGCACGTGATCGTCACCTTTGCCCGGCCGGTGGATCTCTCCGCCGCTATCTGGGTGCCCCGGCTGGACGGCACCTATCCCACCAACCTGCGGGCCTACAGCGTCCGGGTGTGGTATGAGGGGGAGGACTTAAGCTCCGCCGGACACCTCATTGTCCCCGATCCCAAGAACGGGGGCGCGGACAACGGCGGCACCGGACGGGATGTGGATACCTGGCCCAGCGTCCGGGGGAATGCCGCAGTCACCAACTTTGCCATTCTGCCCTTCGGCCCGGCGGAGAAGGTGGCCAAGATCAGTCTGGCGGTGGAGCAGCGGGATTACCTCACCGTCAGCCTCTCTGAGCTGATGTTTATGGAGTATGATCCCGCCCACAGCCTGCCTGGAGAGATCGAGGCCCTCTTTGCCGACGGCCTCCACACCCGGCTGGCCCAGGGGGTCACCCGGGAGCAGATCGAGGCGCTGCGCACCCGGCTCGCCGGCGATGAGCGCAACTACTATCTGAACCTGGACACCCTTGCTGATGAGCTGACCCTGGCGCA
This sequence comes from Vermiculatibacterium agrestimuris, assembly GCF_943193085.1. Lineage (NCBI taxonomy): Bacteria > Bacillati > Bacillota > Clostridia > Eubacteriales > Oscillospiraceae > Vermiculatibacterium > Vermiculatibacterium agrestimuris. The sequence continues at coordinate 7,710 of NZ_CALPCU010000019.1, forward strand.
GGAGCTGCTGGAGCAGGGCGTAAGCCAGGGCGTGATCCTGGCCGGCCTGGACGCCCGCAGCAGCGGCGCGGACAGCGCCAAATACAGCCAGGGCGGCAGCGACCTCCAACCCCTGGGGATCGCCGCGGCGGCCGGCCAGGAGATCACCGTCTACGCAGAGGGCATCCCCGCCGGGGAGCAGGTGAACCTCTATGCCAGCCAGTTCAACGCCGAGGTCTCTGCCTGGCGCGCCTCCCTGGGCAGCCTGGAGAACGGGCGCAACATCATCACCGTTCCCAGGATCGGCAGCCGGGCGGGCAACAACGGCGGCAGCCTCTATGTCACCTACAGCGGACAAAACGGAGAAAGCATCAAGCTCCATATCCGCCGGGGAACGGATATCCCCGTGCTGGAGCTGTCCCACTGGTACGCCATGGATGAGGCCCAGCGCCGGGCGGTGATCGGGGCCTATGTGGACGAGCTGGATGGCTACCTGGGGGGCATGACCATCGGAAGCCCCACCAGCGACTACCGCAATGTGACGGAGATCTCCACGCCGGTGGCGCTGCTGTCCCTGCCGGCCCTGTCGGTAAAGAACGCCCTGGGCTCGGTCGGCCGGGAGGAGAAGATCCAGACCCTCTATGACGACGTCCTGGCCTGGGAGGACATCATGGCCATCTGCAAGCAGACCCAGGGCATCGACAACGTCTATGAAAACAACGATATGCTCTCCCGCCAGAATATCCGCTGCATGACCATGTTTGCCGGGGCCTTTATGTACGCTGCCGGCAGCCATATCGGCATCGGCTACGGCTCCTGCGGCGGTATGATCACCGGAAAGCCCATCGCCAAGCTGGGGACGGACGCCGCTGCCAACCAGCTTTTCGGCTGGGGGATCGCCCATGAGATCGGCCACAACATGGACAAGCTGGGCAAGGCGGAGATCACCAACAACATTTACGCCATCATGGTGCAGACCTGCGACGGCGGGGAGTACACCTTCCCCTCCCGGCTGGAGAAGAGCGGAAAATACAGCGGGATCTTTACCAAGGTGGCCCAGGGCTATCCCGGCGCCTCCAACGACGTGTTTGTTCAGCTGGGCATGTACTGGCAGCTCCACCTGGCCTATGACACCGGCCGGGAGCCCATGAACTTCTTTAACAGCTTCTTCAAGGCCTGGAAGGCGGGCACCTATACCGCCGGGGCCAATACCTACGACGACCGGGTGGCCCTCACCGCCGCAGGCGTGGCGCGGCGGGATCTGACCGAGTTCTTCACCCGCTGGGGCATGAACCTCAGCGACAAGACCAAGGCCACCCTGGCCGGCTATCAGGAGGAGAGCCGGGCCATCTGGTATCTCAGCGACCAGAGCCGCCGGGATCGCCTGGCGGGCGTCAACGGGGGCAGCGGCACGGTGAAGGCGACGGCGGCGCTGGCAGCCGGGAAGGACAACGAGATCCAGGTCTCCATCGACGCCTCCGGCCTCAAGGGGTCGCTCCAGGGCTTTGAGATCCGCCGCAACGGCGTCTCTGTGGCCTTTGTCGGCGCAGGCTCCGGCAAGAGCTATACCTACACCGACGTCATCGGCTCCGGCAACCACCGCACCTATTTTTACGAGGTGGTGGCCTACGACACCCTGGGCTTCCGCATCAGCGGCGCCAACGCCGGGGAAGTCCGGGTGGCCTATGACAAAACGGTGGATCCCTCTGAGTATGACATTACGGTGAAAAACGGCTCGGTGGTCATTACCCTGAAGAAGGAGACCGCCGTCTCCGGCCTGAAGATCCAGAACATGGCTCCCAACAATGGCAGCTACCACGTGGTGGTCGCGGACAAGGAGGGCAAGGAGACCACCGCCCTCACCGGCGCGTTTACCGCTGCCCAGAACCAGGCGGTGGACGATAAGGACAGCTTCCTGCGCTACTTCCGGATGCCGGGGGCGGCGGAGAGCGACACCCGCATCTGGACTTACGACGCCAAAACGGTGACCATCACCGGCGTCCCCGCGGGGATCCGGCCGGAGAATGTGGCGCTCATCACCTATCCCGGCGACGACGTGGCCTTCCTGGAGGGGGCCACCATGGGCCTTCTGTCAGAGGACTACCAGTATTCCGCCCTGGACGAAAACGGCAACGAGACCACCGAGACCATTCCCCAGGGCACCCTGGTGATCCTGGGCACCTACCGGGGCGATCCGCTGTACAACACCCTGGCGGTGGAGGGCCGCTATACCGCCACGACCATGGACGCCAGCGGCGAGGTCACGGAGAGCGACGTGGTGGAGCGGCCGGTGGCGGGCTATGCCTTCCTCTTTGCCGAGGTGCCGGAGACGGGCCCCGTATGCGATATCAGCGACGGCATCTTCCTCTTTGTCCCCGACGTGCAGCAGGAGGCCCAGCTCCAGGGGGAGAGCTCCCACTGTGACGCGCAGAATCTCCTGCCCAGCCAGATCCGGGTGAGCCTCTACCGCACCGACGATCCCAACGACGCCTCCAGCCGCCGCCTCACTGCCCAGACCCTGTGGATCTACAGCCCCGGCGGCGAGCGGGAGGATATGCCCACGGTGGTGCTGAAGGGGGGAAGTGGGAAATGAGAGGGAAGCGTTCTCTCGGCGCGCTTGCGCTGACTCTGGCCCTGGTCTTGGGCCTGGCCGCCCCCGCCTTTGCCGCCCAGCTGCGGCTGACCTACCAGATGAACAGCGGCGGCAACGCCGCCACCCTCACCCTCCAGGGGCTGGGGGAGGAGAGCGTCTACGGCGTTCAGCTGGAGCTGACCCTTCCGGGGAGCGTCACGGCGCGCTTTTCTCCCAGCGATGGCGGGACTTACAGCCCCGAGTGCCGGGTGGAGACTTCGGATAAGAGCACCCGGGTCACGGTCTACCTTACCGCCCAGACGCCCCTGAACGAAAATGGCATACTGCCCCTGGGAACGCTGACGGTGAGCAAGACCTTCTCCATGCCCGGCACCGTTACGGTCACCCTGCTGAACCGGGAGTTGGAGGCCATCTCCGGAGCCGGCGCCGCGGTGGCCTCCACCAGCGTACAGCAGACCCAGAGCAGCGATGACGATGACGATGAGCCGGACCGGTACCGGGTGCGGATCTCCTCTGCCCGGAACGGAGCGGTGAAGGCGGACGTGACCCGGGCGGAGGCCCGGGCCATGGTGACCCTCACCGTGGAGCCGGAGAACCGCTACGGATTGGAGACGCTCAAGGTCACCAGCTCCAGAGGCAATGAGATGGCCCTCACCGACGTGGGCGGCAACCGCTTTACCTTCTATATGCCCTCTGCCGATGTAGAGGTCACCGCCTCCTTCCACTGGACCGGACTGGAGCACATTGATATGAATTTCCTGGACGTGGTGGAGAGCGACTGGTATCATGAGGCAGTCCACTTTGTCTTTGAAAGCGGCATGATGAAGGGCACCGACCAGGGGCTCTTCTCCCCGGATGTGGACACCTCCCGGGGCATGATCGTCACCATCCTCCACCGGCTGGAGGGGACGCCCCAGGCGGGCCTGTCCGGCTTTGCCGACGTGCCGGCCGGCGAGTATTACACCGACGCGGTGGGCTGGGCCGCCCAAAACGGCATCGTCAGCGGCTATGGCGAGGGGGCGGAGGGGATGTTTGGCCCCAATGACTCCATTACCCGGGAGCAGCTGGCCGCCATTCTCTACCGCTACGCGGAGAAGAAGGGCCTTGACGTGACGGTGCGGGGCGACCTTAGCACCTATGCGGACGCCGGGAGCGTTTCCGACTACGCCGTGGAGCCCCTTCGCTGGGCGGTGGGGGTCGGCCTCATCTCCGGTATGGGAGACGGCACCATCGCCCCAGGCGGCAAGGCCACCCGGGCTCAGGTGGCCACCATCCTTACCCGCTACTGCCAGAACCTGGCGGACTGAGGGCAAAAAAGAGAAGAAGCGGCGTTTCACACAGAAACGCCGCTTCTTTTTATCTTGTTTCCATCCAGGTGCGCAGAGCCTTGGCACAATCCTGGCAGTCCCGCCCTATATCGCGGTAGAGATCGATGAGACAGGGGTCGCTGGAGGCGTTGGCGGCGGAGAAGAAGTCCAACGCCAGCCGCTGCTCCGCCAGGAACCGGCCCCGAAGCCGAAGAGCGAGACTTTCGTTGCTGAGCCGGGGAGCGGCAGGGGAGGCGTATTGCTCCCCGGCAATGAGGAACCGGGCTGCGGCCAGCCGCTTTGCCTGTCTGCGCTTTTCTCTGGCCAGTGTGGGCAGCAGCGTCTCCCGCCGCCACCGCCGGGCCAGGGCCTGATAGGTCTGCACGCCCTCCTCTGTGGCGTCCAGCAGGCGCTCCAGGGTGGGGAGCTCTTTGGCGCTGAACTCTCCCAGACATACGGGAGGTTCCGGAGCGGTTTGGAGCGGGGGTTGGGGAGGCTGTACTGCGGGAACTGGAGCGGCGGGCTGGGCGGAGAGGGGCACGGTATCCACCGTGAAGGGACAGTCGGGACGGGGCTCCGGCATCACCCGCTGCCACACCCGCTGAAAGGCGGCCTGATCCAAGGCACCGGTCTGGAGTTCTTCCATGGCGATTCCTCCTTGAAGTCCATTTCCCTCCATCCTATGCAGCAGAAGAAAAAATGGAACGGAAAGAGGATAAAAAGGGTTGACAAGCGGCAAAACTTTGGATATAATAATTCCTGCGTCTGGACGATTAGCTCAGCTGGTATGAGCATCCGCTTGACGTGCGGGAGGTCACAGGTTCAAGTCCTGTATCGTCCACCAGTTTGTTTCCCCATCAAATTCAAAATGGGGCCCCCGGCAAATCGTGAAACGATTTGGTGGGGAGAGGAAGAACGGTTCAGCGGATGTGAAGTTTTGGCCATAGGCCGAAACGAAACGGAGCGTAACCGTTCTGACGTGCGGGCATAGCTCATCTGGTAGAGCGCCACCTTGCCAAGGTGGAGGTAGCGAGTTCGAGCCTCGTTGCCCGCTCCAAAAAAACAGGTCATCCCTTATGGGATGACCTGTTTTTCTTTCGTGCTTTTACACCTGCGTGGGGCCGGGATCGGCATCAGCGAAGGTTCGCATAGCCTCCTCGGTCTCCTCCCGCCGCTCCTCGATGGCCTCCTTGAGGAGCATATCCTTCACCTTCATCAGGCGAATGGTGCTGGAGCGCTCATTTTCGTCCAGCTTCATGGTGATATACTTGATGGTCTCCTCCATCTGGGGGATCTTCACATATTCCAGCGCGTTGACCCGGCGGCGGGTCTTCTCGATCTCCTGGGCCAAAAGCTGGGAGGTCTTTTCGATCTCCGCCAGGCGGAGCATATCCCGGAAGACCTCGCCCAGAGCCTCCACCGCGTCGTCCAGCTCGCCGCTGGTGGCGGCAAAGCCGTAGGGGGCGGCGGAGCCCTCCGCGCTCCCGGTGGTGTGGAAGGTATAGACGGGCACATTGACGCTCATAACGTTCTGGAAGCCCATTTCCAGGCAGACTGACTCCCTGGGGTAGAGGATGGCCTGCTCCAGCATTTCCGGGGACATGACCGCCGATGCGGCGGCAAAGGCGGTGTTGGCCCGGGTCAGGCCCTCCTCCACCTTCCGGCGCAGGGTGCGGTTCTCCCGCACCACGTCCATGAACTGCTTCATCAGCTCGTCCCGCTTGTCCTTGAGGAGCTTGTGGCCCCGGCTGGCGGTGCGCAGCCGCCCCTTGAGCCGGGTCAGCTCCATGCGGGTGGGATTCACGTTCAAAGCGGGCATGGTTTAGTCCTCCTTTTTGAGCCGGTCATCCCTTAGCGGCTTCGCCGCTGGGGAGGTAGGCGTCAATGAACTCCGTCTTGATCCGCTTCAGCTCCGCCCTGGGCAGGATGCTCAGCAGCTCCCAGCCCAAGGTCAGAGTCTCTTCAATGGAGCGGTTTTCGTCGGGGCCCTGGGAGACATAGCGCTGCTCGAACTGGTCGGCAAACTTGGCGTAGAGAAGGTCGGTGGGGCTGAGAGCCGCCTCGCCCAGGATGCTCATCAGCTCCTTGTTCTCCTTACCGGTGGAGTAGGCGGCGAAGAGCTGGTTGAGTACGCCGGAGTGGTCGGCCCGGGTCTTGCCCTCGCCGATGCCCTTGTCCTTCAGACGGCTCAGGGAGGGCAGCACGTCGATGGGGGGATTGACGCCCCTGCGGAACAGCTCCCGGCTCAGAATGATCTGCCCCTCGGTGATATAGCCCGTCAGGTCGGGGATGGGGTGGGTCTTGTCGTCCTCGGGCATGGTGAGGATGGGGATCATGGTGATGGAACCCGCCTTGCCCAGCTGCCGGCCCGCCCGCTCATACATGGTGGCCAGGTCGGTGTAGAGATAGCCGGGGTAGCCCCGGCGGCCGGGCACTTCCTTCTTGGCCGCGGAGATCTCCCGCAGGGCCTCGGCATAGTTGGTGATGTCGGTGAGGATGACCAGCACGTGCATGTTCTTCTCAAAGGCCAGGTATTCCGCGGCGGTGAGGGCCATCCGGGGGGTGGCGATCCGTTCCACGGCGGGGTCATTGGCCAGGTTGGTAAAGAGTACGGTGCGGTCGATGGCGCCGGTGCGGCGGAACTCCTCCACGAAGAAGTTGGACTCCTCAAAGGTGATGCCGATGGCGGCGAAGACCACGGCGAAGTTGGCCCCCTCGTCCCCCAGCACTTTGGCCTGCCGGGCGATCTGGGCCGCCAGAGCGGCGTGGGGCAGGCCGGAGCCGGAGAAGATGGGCAGCTTCTGGCCGCGCACCAGGGTGTTCAGACCGTCGATGGCGGAGATGCCGGTCTGGATAAACTCGTTGGGATAGTCCCGGGCAGCGGGGTTCATGGGCAGGCCGTTGATGTCCCGGTACTCGTCGGGCAGGATATCAGGGCCGCCGTCGATGGGCGCTCCCATGCCGTTGAAGACCCGGCCCAGCATCTCGGAGGACACGCCCAGCTGAAGAGGGTGGCCCAAAAAGCGCACCTTGGAGTCGGCCAGGTTGATGCCGGCAGAGGGCTCGAAGAGCTGGACGACGGCATTTTCGCCGTTGACCTCCAGCACCTTGCAGTGGCGGATGTCGCCATTGGGCAGCTCGATCTCTCCCAGCTCGTCGTAGGTGACGCCCTGCACCTTGCGCACCATCATCAGGGGGCCGTTGACCTCCTGAATGGTCTTGTATTCACGAATCATGCGTCCTCGCCTCCCTTCACCACGGCCTGGTCGATCTGCTCGGTCATCTCACGGGCCATGTCGGCGTAAACCGTGGGGAACGCCTCGTCGGGCACCGTTTTGGCCCGGCCCATCTTCTCCCGGAAGGGGATCTCGAACAGGTCGGTCACCCGGGCCCCCTTGGCGATGGCGGAACGGCAGAGCTTGTCGTAATCCAGGATCATCTGGAGCATCTTGTCCTGACGCTCGTAGCTGGAATACCAGTCCACCTCCAAAAAGCCGTTTTGCTGCAGGAAATCCTCCCGGAGCATCTTGGCGGTCTCCAGGGTGAGCTGGTCGCCCGGGGACAGGGAATCCTTGCCCACCAGCTGGACGATCTCATTGAGGTTGGCCTCCTCCTGAAGGATAGCCATGGCCTTGTCCCGGTTCTGCATGAACTGGGGCCCCAGGTTCTCGTCGTACCAACTCTTCAGGGAGTCCAGGTACAGGGAGTAGGAGTTGAGCCAGTTGATGGCGGGGAAGTGCCGCCGGTAGGCCAGAGAGGCGTCCAGAGCCCAGAAGACCTTGACGATGCGCATGGTGGCCTGGCTCACCGGCTCAGAGAGGTCGCCGCCGGGAGGAGACACGGCGCCCACGGCGGTGAGGGAGCCCCGGCGCGCGTTGTCGGAACCCATGCACTCCACTACGCCGGCGCGTTCGTAGAACTGGCTCAGGCGGGAGGACAGGTAGGCGGGGTAGCCCTCCTCGCCGGGCATCTCCTCCAACCGGCCGGACATCTCCCGGAGCGCCTCGGCCCAGCGGGAGGTGGAGTCGGCGATGACGGCCACGTCGTAGCCCATATCCCGGAAATACTCGGCAATGGTGATGCCGGTGTAGATGGACGCCTCCCGGGCGGCCACGGGCATATCGGAGGTGTTGGCGATGAGCACCGTGCGTTTCATCAGCGGCTCGCCGTTGCGGGGATCCACCAGCTCGGGGAACTCCCGGAGCACGTCGGTCATCTCATTGCCGCGCTCGCCGCAGCCGATGTAGATGACGATATCCACATCAGACCACTTGGCCAGAGCGTGCTGCATCACCGTCTTGCCGGAGCCGAAGGGTCCGGGGATAGCGGCGGTGCCGCCCTTGGCCACGGGGAACAGGGCGTCCACGATGCGCTGGCCGGAGAGCAGGGGGGTCTTGGGGGGATACTTGTGCTTATAGGGCCGGCCCACACGCACCGGCCAGGTCTGCATCAGCTTCAGCTCGTGGCGCTCTCCCTTTTCGTCCAGCAGAATACCCACCGGCTCGGTGACGGTGTACTCCCCAGCCTGGATGGAGAGGATCTCGCCCCGCAGGCGGGGGGGCACCATGATCTTGTGGAGGACGGAGACGGTCTCGGGCACAGTGCCGATGACGTCGCCGCCCACCACCTTGTCTCCCGCCTTCACCGTGGGGGTGAAGGCCCACTTTTTCTCCCGGTTCAGGCCGGGCAGCTCGATGCCCCGGGTGATGCTGGCGCCGGCGGCCTTGACGATCTCCTCCAAGGGCCGCTGGATGCCGTCGTAGATGTTCTCGATCATGCCGGGGCCCAGCTCCACGCTGAGGGGGGCGCCGGTGGTGATGACGTCGGCGCCGGGGCCCAGGCCGGAAGTCTCCTCGTAGACCTGGATGGAGGCCGAGTCGCCGTTCATGGTCAGGATCTCGCCAATGAGCCGCTGGGGGCCCACCCGCACCACGTCGGCCATGTTGGCGTCGCTGAGGCCGGTGGCCACCACCAGCGGGCCGGAGACCTTCACAACTTTTCCGCTCAAATTTTCAACCTTCTTTCTTGAAAGGTATCTTTCCTATAAAAAGCCATATCACGCGCCGCAAGGGGCTGACCGCTCGGTCGCTTTACCCGCAAGGGGCACGCCCCATCCGTAAGGTCGCTTCGCTCCCAACGGCTGGGCAGTCCCTCCGACTCAGCCTGGTCTTCGGGCCGCAGGCGGCCCTACGCTCGGCTTCGCTCCAGTCCAAGCTCCCTCGCAGCCCCTTGCTCCACGCTTACAGAATATCCGCGCCCACGGCCCGTTCCACCGCGGTCTTCACATTTTCCATGCCGATGCCCAGAGAGCCCTCTTTCCCCGGAATGAGGATGACGGCGGGGGTGAGGGCGTCTTTATACCGGGCGATCTCAGGGCCCATGTCCTTGGCGTAGCCCTCGGTGAGATAGATGATGGCATAGTTTTCCTTGGCCAGCCGGCGAAGGGTGGCCTTGGCCTGCTCCACATCCTCGGCGGGGAAAACCTCCAGCCCCAGGGCGCGGAAGCCCAGGACGCTGTCCCTGTCGCCCAGAGCGGCGATCTTATACTCAGACATAGCTCTCACGCAGCCTTTCTCGGATGGCCTCGGCCTTCATGCCCGCCTGGCGGCCGGAGAAGATGGTGCGGATGGCGGTGGCCTCCGCCTCCCGGGCACACAGGTAGCCCACCACTGGCTGCTCCCCAAAGGCCACCCGCCTGGCCTGGGAGAGGTAGGCGGTGAGGGCGTCGTCGCAGGCGCGCTCAAAGGCGGTGAGGCTGCCGGAGTCGGGGGCGGTAAGGGCCGTGCCCAGTTGGGCCGCGCTCTCCAGCGGGGAGGCGGCAAAGGGCTTGGCCAGCTCCCCACCCTTGGCGGCAGCCACGGCGGCCGGGGAGACGTTCCCGCCCTCCAGCAGGCTCTCCCCCAAAAGCTCGGCTCCGGCGCCCATCCGGGCGCAGCGCACGGCGGCGCGAAGGTTCACCGCGTCCACGCACAGGCGCACATAGCCCTGAAGGAAGGGGCTTCCGCTGTCCTTGGCGGCCTGGGTCATCTCGGCGTAGCAGGCCCGATCCAGGATCAGGTCGGCGCGCTGGGGATCCCGCCGCTCGGTGAGGAGGGCGCCCGCCGCCTCCACTGCCTTGCGGAAGACGGGGCTCACGGCGTCCAGGTCGCCCCGGTGATAAGCCTCCGCCAAGGCGTGGGGGTCATACCGCCCACCGGCCATGAGCAGCCGCGCGGCGTCCTCTCCCAGAGCCTCGGCCTTGAGCAGGGCCTTGGCGTTATGGTAGTCGTACTTGATCTGGAACACCTCCACCAGCGCGCGCTGGGGTACGGCGTCCCTCAATTCCTGAAACAACTCCACCCTGGCCTTGGACAGCACGGCGTTGACGGCGGGGGCGGACAGGCCCTCGGGCTCGGCGTAGCCGCACTCGGTGATGACCTTGGCGCACTCCTCGTCGGTTCGGGCCTCCAGCATCCGCTCCCGGCGCTCTCTGGTGAGCAGCCGGTTTTCCATGGCCCGGATCCAGGCGGAGATGGAGAGATAATCGGTATCTTTCAAAGCGTTCTCCTTTCCCGGCGGAGCCGCTCAGGGCCCGTCAAAGAGGATGGCGGCGACCTCCTGCTCCAGTCCGGCGCGGGACAGGCGCACCAAAGTCTCAAAGGCACAGTTGACCTCCACGCCCTCGCCCGCCAGGATAAAGCCGCCCCGGATGGGCCGGGTCTGCTCCGATACGGTGAGCTGTCCGGTGCCCGCCAAAAGGGCGCTGCCGGCGGTGACGACTTTGTCCAGAATGGCCCCGGCGGCAGAGCCGGTAAGCTCGTCAGGGAGCTTAGGGGCCACTTGCTTGGCCAGCTTTTCGTTGGCCCTGGCCACCACCTTTTTGCCCGCCTTGTCCCGGTCGGCCTTGGAGAAGAGCACCTCCTCCCGGCCGGTGACGGCGGCCTTGACGCACAGGTCGCTGAGCAAGTCCACATATGTCTCCTCCGGCAGGCTCAACAGCTGCTCCAGGGCCTTGTCGAAGGCCAGGGAGAGCATCTCCTGCTTGGTGGCGAGGATCTGCTTGCGCCCCTCCAGAGCGGCCATGTTTTCCATACGTCTGACCTGCTCGGCGGCGTCCCGCTCCCCCTTTTCCAGAATGGTTTGGGCGAGGGCCTGAGCCTGACGGTCATAGTCGGCCCGGATGGCCTGGGCCTGCGCTTTGGCCTCGGCCAGGAGGCCGTCGGCCTGGGCCTGGGCGTCAGCGGCAATGCGCGCTTTGATTTGATCCAATCCGTTCATATGAAATCCCCTTCCTGTGGGATCAGAACTGCAGGAGCATCAGCATGGAGGCCAACAGGGACAAAATGGCGTAGAACTCCACGATGCCGCACAGCAGAAGGCCCTTGGACCAGTCGTCGGGCTTCTTGGCCAGGATGTTGATGGAGCCGGCGGCCACCCGGCCCTGGGCGATGGCGGAGAGAAGTCCGCCCAGCGCCATGGGCATGCAGGCCACAAAATAGGCCATGCCCTGCTGGGTGGTCATGTTCAGCAGGGCGGTAAAGTCGCCGCCCATCAGGCCCATGCGGGCGATGGCGAAGAAGAACACCACCATGCCGTAGAGCCCCTGGGTGCCGGGCAGCAGCTGAAGCACCATGACCTTACCGGACTTGGAGGGATCCTCGCTGAGCAGGCCGGTGCCCGCCTCGCCGGCGATGCCGGTGCCCTTGGCGGAGCCGACACAGGAAAGACCGACCGCCAGGCCGGCGCCCAGCAAAGCCAGGGCCAGGCCGCCGATGGAGCCCAGGAAGGTCAGGCTCTGCTGCAGTTGTACCATTTGAGTGAGATCCATTGTTAGTTCCTCCTTATTGATTGACTATGTCAACATACTGTGTGGAGATATCCAAAGGCTGGAAGGCCCGTCCGCCGTCTTCATAGAACCGGCCGAAGAACTCCAGACACTGAAGGCGCATGTCGTGGACGTAACAGCCCAGGACATTAAGGGCAAAGTTCAGGGCGTTGCCGATCATGGCGATGATGAAAAAGGCCACCACATTTCCCGTCATGGCGCCCAGCTGGTTGAACACCTGGGCCACCACTGCCCCGGCCAGCATGAGGGCCATAAGGCGGGAATAGGACAAAATGTCGCTGAAATAACCGGTGATGTTATTGTAGAGAGAGCCGCCGATGCCCACCAGCTTTCCCACAAGGCCCTTCTTACCGTAGCCCTGGGTGAGAACCAGCAGGATCAGGATGGCGATCAGGGCCGTATTGACGGAGATGACGCCCGCCGCGGCGACGCCCGCCAGGACGAACACCAGGTACCAGGCGCCCTCGCCGCACAGGGCGGCCATCACCTCTCCCTGCTTGATCTTTCGGTACATGCTCACGGCCATGCCCACAAAGATCTGGCACACGCCCAGGATCAGGGAGCCGATGAGCACCGGCACCGCATCATCCAAAGGGGAGAACAGGGCCGGCATCTGGGTAAAGGTGGTGTTGGGGTCGATGAGCATGGCCATCTGGGGCAACAGGTCGCCGAAGAAGCCGCCGGTCAGGGCCCCCCAGATGAAGGTGCTCACGCCACACAGGCCCAGCAGGGGCATCATGTGCCGCACGGTGGGGCCCTTGGGCTTCAAGAGCTTGATGGAGAGGATGGACACCAGCATCATTACGATGCCGTAGCCCATGTCCGCCATCATCATCCCGTAGAACAGGATGAAGAAGGGGGCCATCAGGGGATTGGGATCCACCGAGCCGTAAGCGGGCAGAGAATACATCTCTGTGACCATGCTCATGGGGGAGGTGAGCTTGCCGTTTTTCAGCTTCACCGGCACCTGGGGATACTCCTCCTCCGTGGGGTCGGTGACCTCCCAGGCGTAGGGGAAGCTGTCCAGCAGCGCCTTGACCCGTCCTTCGTCCTCAGCGGGGAACCAGCCGGAGAGGAAGAAGCTCTCCCCCGTGTCCCACAGGCGGCTCTTGGCCTCCTCCCGGCGGACTTCCTGCCGGGCGCGGTCGGTAAAGAGCTTCAAAGCCTGGGCCTGATCCCCGGCCCCGGCGATCTGTTCAGTGAGGGCCTGAGCCTTGGCGTCGTTTTCCTTCAGGGCTTTTTGCAGGCGCAGGTCATTGTCCCCGGCGGTGCCCGTCAGATCCCGGAAGACCGTCCGGGTAAAGCCCCAGCGCTGGAGGACTTCCATGACCTCCCCCTCCACGCTTTTGTGGCACAGCAGGAAGAGATATTGAAGGCCGGCGTCCTTCCCCGCCGGGGTGAGGGCGCAAAGCTGCCCGGCCTGGCCCAGCGCTTCGGCGAGCTCGTCAAGCGACCCGGCGGCGGGGATAGAGCCGAAAAGAGCGCTCACCGCCTGGGTAGAGGCGGTGTCCAGAGGCACGTCCAGCTCCAGCCAGGGCTGCAGCGCGGCGCGCTGGTTTTGGAGCTTGGCCTGCTCAGCGGTCAGGGCGGTGAGCTCCTGCTGAAGGGCACGCAGCTGCCGGGCCGTCTCCTCCGTCCTGGCGTAGGCCTCGTCATCAAAGAACTGCCCGGCGCTGACCTCGGGCCGGGGGGTAAGCCCACCCGACTTTTCGCCGCTGTAGCGCTTCAGAAGCTCCAGAGCCTGCCCGCCCAGCTCCAGCCGCTCTCTGGCGGCGGAAAGGGCCGAGGCGTCCGGCCGGCGCAGGGTCTCAAAGAGAGGGTCGCCCGGCTCCGGCGTGGACTCGTCCACCTGCACGCAGCCCAGCCGCTGGAGGCCGTTGAAGATGGCCTCCCGATCGGACTGAAGGGCGATGAGCCGCAGCCGTTTCATGGTTACGATGGACATTTCAGCCTCTCACGACCTTTCCGACGATCACTTCAGCGGCCTTATCCAGCCTGGCCCGGGAGCGTTCCTTCAGGGCCTGGCAGTCGGTCTCATACTCGGCCAGGATCTGGCGGGTCTTCTCCCCACCGAGGGTCTCAGCCTGGGCCAGTAAGGCCCTGGCCTGATCCTGAGCGGCCTTTTTGGCCTGCTCCAGAGCGGTCTCGCCGTCCCTGCGGGCCTGCTCCACCAGAGCCTTGGCCTCCGTCTGGGCCTGCGCCAGCCGCTCCTTGGCCTGCTGCTCGCTGTCGGCCACCTGCTTGATTGCGTCCATAGACATCGTCTCACCGCCTTTTTGCGTGAAAAATGGTGGATCACATTGGGAATGTTTGCATCATCTATCATACCCGAATGGGGAGTTTAATTCAAGTTCAATTTGCATTTTTACATATTTCTTCATGGACATTTTTGTAGAAAAAGCACAAAACGCCGGTTTCCAAACGGATTGGAAACCAGCGTTTGTCATGGGAAGACGTTTTATCTCACGCCCCGGGCTGGAGGATGCTTCCGCCGCCCAAAGGCAGAAAGGAGATGGCAGGGGATTCGTTTTCATAGGCCGCCGTGGTAAATACCGGCGCGGGCATATCCTCGCCCAGCTGCTCCTGGGACTGGGCATAGGCCCGGGCAGCGGCGGCGTCCTGGGGGCCGGGGAGATAGACCCGGTCGGCATAGAGGCCCACCAGCTCCAGGCTCTGTCCGCTCTCGTCCCCCTCCCCGGCGAACAGACCGGCGGAGACGGAGACGGCCAGCTTCACGTCGGGGTAGTCCTCCAGGGCCTGACGCACTTCCTGGCAGAACTCCTCCACTGCGGAGGAGAGGTCTGCGGGATCATACCGCTCTCCCACCACCAGATTGCCCAGATCGCCGTCCAGGGCAGTGGGGAAGCCGGCATAGTCCAGCAAAATTTCGTCAAAGCCAAGCTCCGCCAGCTCCCGGCAGACCCCGGAGACATAGTCCCTGGCGGCGGGCACCCCCACGCTGAGCCAGCGTACGACCTCCTTGTCCCGCCAGTTGCCGATGGGGGAGCGGAGGGCCAGGGTGTTGTTCATTTTGGGGGTCAGGTTGTCCCGGAAGCAGGCCACCCGGGCCACGGTGTAGAGCCCCTCGGTGCCGTTGAGCGTCCGGATGGCCTCGTTCAGGCCGGGCGTGGCGGCGGAGGCCCCGGCGGAGATGGCCTGGGGCAGGTCGGAGACATAGCCCAGAGTGCCCTCGTCATCCTTCATATCGAAGAGGAGGGCGTTGCCTCCGGCCGCCTCCATCTGCGCCTGGGCGGTGCCGTCGGTGAGGGCGCCGCGGGGCAGAGCCACCGGATAGAAAAGAGGCTGCGCGGTGGGCTCCGGCGTGGGTTCCGGGGTGACGATGACCACATCCTGGCTCTGGACAGGGTGGGGGGTAGGCTCAGCCTCCGCCCGCTGAAGGAAGGAGGGCAGGTCAATGTGGGCCTTGCCGTCGTCGCCGTAGTAGACCCGGTCTTGAAGCAGGAAGAAGGCGGCCACGGCCAGGACGAGCACGATGAGCAGGATGACGATGAGGGCCATCAGGACGGTGCGGGTCTTGGAGCGGCCCCGGTACGAGTCATAGCCGTATGTGGATCTCAAACGCCTCAGCTCCTTTTTTCGGAAGTTTCGCGGGATAAGAAATATCACAGCCGAAAACGGCTGTGATATCGTAGGATTTATAACTATAATAGCCGTTCGGGGCCATTATATCACAAAATATTAAATTTGGAAGAGAAAATTTGCTTTTTTCACATTTCTTTCACTTTTTGCTCTTTTTTCCAGCGGCTTCCTCTTCTCCGGCGGTAAGGGCCTTGTCCAGAAGCTGGAGGCCCTCAGCAACGGTTTTCCGCTCCCCGTCGGTGAGCTGGGCGGCGAGCAGCTGGTCGAAGTACTCGTTGACGCCGGCCTCTGCCCGGTCTTGCAGGCGCCGGTATTTCTCCGTGGCCTCCACATAGATCACCCGTCGATCCAGCTCCGAGCGCTTACGCTTGGCCAGCCCCAGCCTCTCCAGCCGGTCGACGACCCCGGAGATGGTGGAATTGGCGCTGCCGGTGAGCTCCGCCAGCTTGCTGATGGGCATGGGGCCCTGATCGTTGAGGGTGCTAAGCGCCAGGGCCTGGGGAAAGGTCAGCTCCAGCTTTCCCAGGTGGGTTCTGAACTGCTGGGAGAGATGTTGACTCACCCGGAGGTAATACATTAAGATACGATCCATCATAAAACCTTCCTTTTCGCCTGATTCCGGCCTTGAAGGAAGCATATCTCAAAAAAGCCTCTTCCGTCAAGCGGGATAAGAAAGGTTTCACAAAATGTTTCCAAACTGGTCACAATTATCCCGCCGCGGGGGTGAGCATCCGCTGCAGGGTGACGGCCAAGGTCGCCCGGTTGGCGGTGAGCTGGGGGTGGAACCACCCCTCGTCCCCCTGGAGGATGCCCGCGCCCACCGTGTGGCGCACCGCATCGGCGGCCCAGTCAGAGATCTGGTCGGCGTCGGTAAAAAGCCCCAGCGCCCCGGAGGCGATGGACTGCCCGGACAGGGCGGCGTAGCGGTAGAGGAACACGGCCAGCTGTTCCCTGGTGATGTAGTCCTCGCCGCCGAAGGAGCCGTCCTCATAGCCCCCGGCCAGGCCGGTGGCCTTGGCCCAGGCGGCGGCGGTGACGTACCAGGTGTCCTCCACATCGGGGAAGGACTCTTCGGTGTTGGCTTCCGGCGCGCCGAACAGCCGCCACAGCACCGTTACTACCGTGGCCCTCGTCACCGGCTCGTAGGGGCCGAACTCATTGCCGGAGACGCCGGTCATGGCGCCCAGCTCGGTCATTTCCAAAGCGGCCTCGGCAAACCACTCCTCGCCCGTGACGTCCACATATGGGTTCTCAAGAGCCAGAGCGGAAGAGGAGAGGAGATACGCCCCGCATAAAAGGGCGGCAAAAATGCGTTTGAGCTTCATAGCGATCACCTTCTAACGGGAGATATCAATAGGGTACCACGAAATGGGGAAATTGAAAAGTGCTGATGTCAAAATTTGACACAGGAAAAATTTCTCAGGCGCCCAGCAGCTCGGTCAGGCGCTCTTCCTCCCACCGCAGCAGCTTGCCCTCCATGGGCTCCAGCCGTAGCCGCTGGCCGTCGGGCAGCTCCACCGCGGCGGGGCGCTCCCCGGCGTTCACGGCGGCCACGATCCGCTCTGCCCCCAGCCTTCGGAGGAAGGACACCGTTCTGCCCCGGCACTCCAGCCATTCCAGCTCCCCCCGGCGCAGAGGCGCCAGCTCCCCCCGGGCCTTGCCCAGGGCGGTGAACCAGGCGATCATAGCCTTGTCCTCCCGGCCCCAGGGATAGGTGCGGCGGTTGAAGGGATCCTCAAAGCCCTCCATCCCCGCCTCATCTCCGTAATAGAGGGTGGGAGAGCCGGGGAAGGCGTAGAGGAGCAGAGAGCCCAGCCTCAGCCGCCGGGCGGCCAGGGCGCGCTGCTCCGGGGTCAGTCGGCTGCCTGCCCGCCAGTCCCGGGAGGTGTCGTCCTTCCGGTCGCTTCCCTCTCCCAGCAGGGTGAGAATGCGCAGCGTGTCGTGGGTGCCCAGGGAGTTCATGGCGGAGTAGAAGGCCCAGCGGGGATAATTTTGCCGCTGCCGCTCCATATCGGTCTGGAACCAGGCCCCGTCGCCCCCCAGCAGAAAGCGGATAAGGGCGCTTCGCAGGGGATAGTTCATCACTCCGTCGCAGTGGCCGCCCAGAACGTGATGGCGGCGCACATCATAGGCGATCTTGTTGGAGGCGTCCTCCCACACCTCGCCGATGATGACCGCATCGTCCTTCTCCGCCCGGGCGGCGGTGTGGATGGCGTGTACCACGCTGTCGGGCAGCTCATCCGCCACGTCCAGCCGCCAGCCGTCGGCCCCCGCCCGGAGCCAGGAGCGGATGATGCCGTTTTCCCCTGTGATGTAGGAAAGCCAGCTCTCGCTGCTTTTGTTGGTGGTGGGCAGAGAGTAGATGCCCCACCAGGAGATGTACCGGTCGGGCCAGTGCTGAAAGCAGAACCAGTCCCGGTAGGGAGAACTCTCGCTCTGGCAGGCGCCGGGGCCGGGATAAAAGCCGTCGCCGTTGAAATATCTGGAGACGAAGGCGGTGTGGTTGAACACACCGTCCAGCATTACCCGCATCCCCAGCTCGTGGGCCTTTTGGCACAAGCGGGTAAAATCCTCCCCCGTGCCCAGCATGGGGTCGATCTTTTCATAGTCCGCCGCCCCGTAGCGGTGGTTTTCCGGGGCTTCAAAGATGGGGCAGAAGTAGAGGGTCTCCACACCCAGGGCCTTCAGGTAGGGCAGCTTTTCCGTCACGCCGGGCAGGCTCCCGCCGAAGAAGTCCCGGTTGCGGATCTCCCCCTTTTTGTCGGGCCGGTATTCCGGCTCCTCCTCCCAGCCCTGATGTACCGTTCGCCCGCCCACCATGCCGGCGGGGTCGGGGACGGTGAGGCGGCAGAACCGGTCGGGGAAGATCTGATAGCTGACGCCCTCCCCGAACCAGCCGGGGACGGATTCCCTTCCGTCATAGACCGTGAGCTGGTAAAGCGGCGTATCCACCCCGCTGCCGTCCCACCGCTCCAGGCGGAGGGAATACCAGATGAGACCCACATAGTCCCCCAGCTCCAGATCGGCGGAAAAGAGGTCGTATTCCCCGTCCAGCCCTGTCCAGGGCAGAGACAGCTGGGTGGAGCGGTCTGCGTCGAACTCCCACCGGGCGGTGAGCGTGGCCCGGACAAAAGACCCGGCGCGTTTGGGCCGCAGGGTAAAGCGCACCGAAGTGCCCGAGGGGACGGCCCCATAGGGGGCCTTGTATTTCACGTCGCCGGGGTCGAACCAGTACTGTGTATCGTCAATCTGCAAGGCGTATCACTCTTTCTGCCCAGGCTCGCTCAACGGGCCATGGTATTTTCCACCACCGGGGCGTCCATCACGTCCCGGGAGGAGAAATAGTTGTCCAGGATCTCGGCGGCAATGGCGGCCACCGCGGTACCCGAGCCGCCGTGCTCCACCACGATGGAGATGGCGATCTCCGGGTCGTCGTAAGGGGCGAAGGCCACCAGAATGGCGTGGGCCTCGCTGTTGCGGGAGACCTGGGCGGTTCCCGTCTTGGCGCCCACCTTTACCGGAAGGTCGTTGAAGTACCAGGCCACAGAGCCCTCGCTGGCCACCATGCCCATCCCCTGCTTGATGGCGGCCAGGTTATCCTCATCCAGGCCGATCTCGTCCAAGACCACCGGCTGGTATTCCTCCACTACCTGGGAGAAGTCATTGGATTTTACGGTCTTCTTCAGATGGGTGGGGTAGTGGTGCCCGCCATTGACCAGGGTGGAGACATAGTTGGCCAGCTGGATGGGGGTCACCTTGGTGTTGCCCTGGCCGATGGCGGCGTACATGGTGTCCCCCTCATACCAGGGCTGCTCATGGCGCTGGCTGGTCTCCGGGCCGGCCACCTCGCCCGCCTCCTCATAGAGCTCCAGCCCCGTGGTCTTTCCCAAGCCGAAAAGGGAGGCGTACTGGTCGATCTTGTCAATGCCCAGCCGCAGGCCGGTCTCGTAGAAAAACACGTTGCAGGAGTCCCGGATGGCCTCGGATACATTGACCCAGCCGTGGGTGCCGCCGTATTGCCGGTAGTACCAGCACATGGGCTGATCCTCGATGCGCTCGTAGTGCTTGTAACGGCCCGTGTCCTGGATCTTCTCTGTGCGGGTGATAGCGCCCTCCTCCAGCGCGCCTGCCGCCACCGCCATCTTAAAGGTGGAGCCGGGGGCGTAGAGGCCCTGAAGAGCCCGGTTGAGCATGGGCGTCAGGGGATCCTCCGCCAGGTCGTTGTAGTTTTTGCGGTAGGTGGCCGGATCAAAGGAGGGATAGGAGGCGCAGGCCAGCACCCCGCCGGTCATGTCGGTGATGACGCAGGCCGCCCCCTCGGTCTCGTCGGTCATGCCAGGGACGTAGCGCTCCAGGGCCTCCTCCACCATCTCCTGAAGGCGGATATCCACCGTCAGCATCAGGTTGTCCCCCGGCTGGGGGGTCTGGACTTCCCCGGTCTCGCTGTTGACGTGCCAGCTTTCCCCCACCACCTTGCCGTTCTGGTTGAGCTCCACATCCTTCACGCCGGGGGTGCCCCGGAGGATGTCTTCAAAGGCCTGCTCCGCACCGTCGATGCCCACGGTGTCGTTCATGGAGTAGCCCTTTTCCCGGTAGTAGTCCCAGTTCTCCGCGGTGATGGCTCCCACCTGGCCCAGCAGATGGGCGGCGGAGGCGGTGGCGTATTCCCGGACGGTGACGGTGTCGATCTTCACCCCCGCCAGGCCCCGCTCCTTCACCGCGGTGATGAAGGCGATGTCCACATCCTCGGTGAAAACGTACCCGGTGCGTACCACGTCCTTGGAGCGGAGGGTCAACTCGTAGAGCACTCCCACCAGGGCCCGGCCCTGGGTCTCATCCAGCGACGCATCCACTTCAAAATATGTCCGCAGGGCCGCCACGGTCTCCTCCGCCGAGGAATCGGCGGTGACGCTGCGCAGCCGCAGGGTCTTGGCCAGCTGGAAAAGCCGGGTGTCCGAGATGTTGACCTGCCCCTCCTCGTCCTCCCAGTGGATCTGGAAGGGCTCGTCAGCGGTGAAACGGAAGGGGGGCTTGGCGGTAATGGGCAGGGTGTCGCTCCAGCTCTGCCCCTGCTCGGCGCAGACCTCCAAAAGAGAGAGGAGGGTGGCGTTGCGCTTTTGGGTGTCTCCCATCAGGTTGGCGTCCAGCGTCACCTGATAGCTGGCCCGGTTGGTCACCAGAGGCCGGCCGTAACGGTCTAAGATCTCTCCCCGGGCGGCTTGTACCGTCTCGGTGTTGGCAATCTTCCGGGTGGATTGCTCCCGGTAGTAGGCCCCCTGCACCACCTGCAGATCGTAAAGGGCCCAAACAAAGACGGCCAAAATGGCGCCCAGGATCATCAATACCACCCGGGAGCGGCGCAGGAACTGTTTTCCCTCCATAACGTTCTCCCTCATAGTACGGTGGCCTTGGGCACCCGGCGGAATACCCAGCGAAACAGCAGATAAATGAAGGGCACGAAGCACAGGCTCCACAAAATTTCCTTCCCCGCGACCAAAGCCATGGCCTCCAGAGGTGCGGCGCCATTCAGAAGCCGTGTGCCGATGCGCATGACGTCGATGGCGGCCAGAGCCAGGGCGGAACAGATCAGGCAGCCCACCAGATCCTGCCGCAGGACGTACTGGGCCAGCAGGCCCGTCCCCAGCCCCAGCAGGGCCATGAGAAAGGTCATGGCGCCGGGAAGGCCCTCTAAGGTGACGGCGTCATACAAAACACCCACCGCCAGCCCAAAGCCGGCCCCGGCGGTGGCGCCCTCCAGGGTGGCCACCGCCACGGCGCACAGGGGCAAAAGCATGGGGATCACGCCCCAAAAGGGCAGCCCGGAGAGGAGAAAGGCGTTGATGAACCACACCGGCAGCAGGGCCAGGGCGTACGCCAGCCATTTGATGGTAAAGTCCTTGGTGGTCATGTCCCGGCCTCCTTTCTGTGCGCGGCGCGCCTTAGTCCACCACGTCGAAATCCTTGATGATGAATACCTGCTCCAAGCTCTCCAGCTGGGTGGCGGGAACGAGTACGGCGTAATCGCTCATGCCGCTTGCGTCGGTGCGAACCTCCTCCACATAGCCCACCAGCAGCCGGGAGGGGTAGCTGGCCTTGTCCCCGGAGATAAGGCCGGAGGTGAGGACGGCGTCCCCCGCCAGGAGCTGTACCCCCTCGGGGAGATAGGTCAGCTTCAGCTTCCCGTCGCCCATGAGGGAGAAGTCCCCCTCCAAAATGGCGGCCCCGTCGGTGCGGGAGATGAGCCCGCCCATCTCCAGATCCACGTCCACCACAGTGATGAGGGTGGACCAGTTGAGCCCCACCTGGTCGATGACCCCCACCAGGTTGCCGTACTCATCGATCACGCAGTCCCCCGCGGCCACCTCCTGGGCGGAGCCCTTGTTCACCGTGAGGGTGGACGACCAGTTGGAGATCCCCCGGGCGGTGACGGTGGCGGACTCGAGCTGGAAGCTGCGCCGCTTTTCTTTCAGCCCCAGCAGGTTGCGCAGCCGGTCGTTCTCCCGGCTGGCGGCCTCGCCCTCCCGGGCCTGCTCCCGCAGCTGGGCGTTTTCCTGCTTCAGGGCCTCCAGCTCCTCGGCGATGGCCTGGCGCTCAAAGGCGTCGGAGTACACGCCCTCCGTCCAGGTGACAAAGGCGTGGATGCCGTTGCGGAAGGGGGTGGCCACCACCCCGGCCAGGTTGGCGAAGGGGTTGGCAATGCCGCCGAAGGTGAAGGAGACCACCGCCGTGATGAGTCCCAGCAGCAGGGCGATGACCAGGATCAGTATTCCGTTTTGCTTGAGAAAGTCTTTCACAGGCAATTTATCTCCAAACGATATTTTTCAGTCGGCGCGTCATTTTTCTGTTCCGGTGAGACAGTTTACCCCAAATTCCCTCAGGTGCAGCCCCAGGGCGCAGATGGGCAGGCCCATCACGTTGAAGTAATCGCCCCGGATGCCCTCTACCAGCAGGGAGCCAAGGCCCTGGATGCCGTAGGCGCCGGCCTTGTCCATAGGCTCTCCGGTGCGGACGTAGGCGGAGATCTCCGCCTCGGTAAGGGCGCGGAAGGTCACCTCGGTGCGCTCGCTGCGGGTGACGGCCCCTTCGCCCCGGCGGACGGTGAAGCCGGTAAAGACCGTGTGGGTCTGTCCCGACAGCGCCCGGAGCATCCGGCAGGCGTCGGCCGGGTCGGCGGGCTTGCCCAGCACCTGGTCGTTCCACGCCACCACCGTGTCGGCGGCGATGATGAGGGGCTCCGGGCCCTCTAAGGCGGCGCAGGCCGCGGCTTTCTCCCGGGAAATGGCCTCCACCAGCTGGCCCGGGGCCAGGGAGCGCTCCATGTGCTCGTCAATGTCCACGGCGTGGACGCGGTAGGTAAGGCCCATCTGCTTCAAAAGCTCCTGCCGCCGGGGAGACTGGGAGGCCAAAACGATGTCCATGGTTCAGCCCCTTCCCGTGGAGCCGAAGCCGCCGGTTCCGCGCTGCGTGTCATCCAGGTCGTCCACCACGGTGATGCCGGCCTGAACGATGGGCATGAGTACCAGCTGGGCGATGCGCTCTCCCGGCTGTATCACGTAGTCCTCCCCGCTGTGATTGGAAAGGCCCACAATGACCTCTCCCCGGTAGTCGCTGTCAATGACCCCTACGCAGTTGGCGGGGGCGACGCCGAATTTGGTGGCCAGGCCCGAGCGGGCGAAAATGAGGCCCACATAGCCCTCCGGGATGGCCACGGCCAGGCCGGTGGGCACCTTCACCCGGCAGGCGGCCACTCTGCCCACGGGCTTGGGCAGGACGGTCTGGCCGGGGAGGGTGAGGGGCGCGTCGATGCAGGCCCGCAGATCCATCCCGGCGGAGCCGGCGGTGGCGTAGGAGGGATATTCGATCTCCTTCCCAAGCTTGGGAGAGAGGGCTTTTATCTTTAGCTCCATGTCATTCCACTCCTCGATAGTAGAGTCCCCGGGTGAACTCCGCCGGAGCCCACTGGCTCCGGCCCAGGTACCGTTCCAGGGCCTGGACGCACTCCCAGGGGTTTTCCGTGGTGAAGCTCAGCCGGGCGTAGGTCAGGCCGCACTGCTGCCACTCCGGCTTGTCCGCCAGGAAAAGCTTGCGGCTGTTCAGGATCTCGCTGCGGCAGCCCGGAGCCTTCACCACCGGGAACCGCTCTCCCTTTCGGTCAGTGAGGATATTTTCCCCCTCACAGGCGCACCGGCCGGCGCGGTTTTTGATGATGCAGTTCTCTGTGATCATCAGGGGCAGACGTCCGTAGACCAGAACCTCCACCGGGATGGCCTTGGACATGTCCCGGATCTGGGCCAGCTTCAGCTCGAAGCTGGCGGTGGCGGACTGGAGCCCCAGCCGCTTGAGCTCCTTTAGGGCCTGGGCGTTGAAAACGGGCAGGCCGTAGTCCCCACGAAGGGTGTATCCCAGTTTTCTCGCCGGGGCCAAAAGGCCGTAGGTGCCCACCAGCGCCTCGGTGCACCCCAGCTCCCGGCACTTTTTCAGCTGCGCGGTCACCTGGTCAAGCTCTCTGTCCCAGAGGATGCGGGGGAGAATGACCCCCACTGCCGTGTCCCGGCCAAGGCCCGTCAGACATTCCGGATGATCGGCCAGCTCCTGGGCGGGGATATAGACGATGGCGGGGCTCAGCCGCAGCAGTTCCGGGCTCACCTGGGCGGCTTTGCGCACGGAGACGGTGAGGGCGGGGCTCTGGCTGGGATTTTCGTACCGTGCGCCGGGGTGGAACTGGCCCACCCGCCGCTGGGGCAGGGTCTGCCGCTGGAGGGACAGCTCCTCCAGCACCTGCCGCCGCAGGGCATTGAGGGCGGACAGGGGGACGCTGAGTCCCTCCTCCACCAGGGCCTTTGTCCCCAGGCAGCGGTAGGGGGTGCCCCCGGTGCGGGAGAGCTGTTTTTCCACCTGCTCTACGGTGATGGGGTGGGTAATGGCGGCCTCGGGCACGGCCCCGGCGGCGGTGACCACCCGGTCGTCCTCGTCCTCCACCGCCACCTGCAGCGGCTCCCCCTTCCGAACCATGGCGTAAAAGCGCACGTCCACCAGTGGGGCTTCCTGGCCCAGATAGGTCTGCCGGGCCTGGGCGAAAAGCTCCTTGGGCTCCGGAGCCTTCTCCGGCCGCACGCCGAACATCTCCGGGCCCGTTTTGTCGTCAAAATAGCCCTGGGTAAAGCCCTGGCGGGAGAAGGCGGCCTCCAGATCCTGAAGCTCCTGCTCCGTGGGCAGACGGTCTTCTTTGAGAACGGTGGCGTAGATGCGGGTGATGACCGCCACATACTCCGCCCGCTTCATCCGCCCCTCCAGCTTCAGGCAGGCCACTCCCATCTTCCGGAGCTGGCGCAGCTTGTCGATGAGACAGGCATCTTTCAGGGACAGGGGATAGCCGTCCGGCCTGCCGCCCCAGCCGTATTTCATCCGGCAGGGCTGGGCGCACAGGCCCCGGTTACCGCTGCGCTGTCCCACCACGGCGGAGAAGAAGCACTGGCCGGAGTAGCACATGCACAGGGCCCCATGCCCGAAAACCTCGATCTCGATGGGGGAGTGGGTGCAGATATACTCGATCTCCTTTTCCGGCAGCTCCCGGGACAACACCGCCCGTTTCAGCCCCAGATCGGCGCACAGCTTCACCCCGTCCAGAGAGTGGACGGTCATTTGGGTGGAGGCGTGGAGGGGCAGGTCGGGAGCGGCCTGCCGTAGAACCCGCAGCACGCCCAAGTCCTGAATGAGGGCGGCGTCCGCCCCCAGCTGAGAGGCCCTGGCCGCCAATTGGGCGGCCAGGGGCAGCTCCCGGTCAGTGAGGAGGGTATTCAGTGTCAGATAGACCTTGACGCCCCGCAGATGGCAATAGGAGACCGCCGAGGCGAAGTCCGCCTCGGTAAAATTTTTGGCGTTGCGGCGGGCGTTGAAGTCGCCAAAGCCCAGATAGACCGCGTCCGCCCCATTTTGTACGGCGGCCTCCAGAGCCTCTCTGGAGCCGGCGGGGGCCAAAAGCTCCAGCATCTTACTTCTTGGCCTGGTTCTGGAGCTTGAAGATCTCCTGCTTGGCCTTGGAAAGCTCCAGCTTCAGGGCGGCGGCCTCCTCCAGATAGCCCTTGATCTGGCCCCGGAGCGCCTCAGCGGCCTCCTGGCCCTTGAAGTATTCGTCGGCCATGTTCAGGGCGGCCAGGATGGCGGCGTCGGAGGAGGAGACCCTGGCTCCGTCCAATACCTCCCGCACCTTGGCGTCCACGTGGGCGGCCACCTTCTCCATGTAGGCGGCGTCCTCGGCGGCTACCAGGGTATATTCCTGCCCGGCAATGGTAACGGTGAGTTTGTTTTGCATGCTCAGCCCCTCCTTTATGTGTTTGCATGGTTAAAAACATTATAGCACAAGATGCTCTGCTTGAAAAATAAAAAATATGTGAAAGCCTGATTTTTTGCGCGGTTTTTGAAAAAAGAGAAAAAAAGAGCCCGCCGTTTGAAACGGCGGGTTCTTTCTCAGCAGATCAGGTGGATTCCTTGATGATGATGGAGGCGTTGAAGGTGGCCCCCTCGTAGCTGCCCCGGAGCTCCACGGTGTCGCCCACGGAAAAGCTGTTGTTCAGGCTCAGGCTGCTGCCGTCGGCCCCCAGCAGGGTGGCGCCCCGGAGAATATTCACCTGGACGGTGGAGGCGGTGCCGTTGGGATTGGTCACCAGAAGGCTCATGGTGCGGCTGTTGGCGTTGACGGTGTAGACTGTGCCGGTGAGCTTGCTGGCGGAGGAGGCGTCAGTGGTGATGTTCACGGACACCACCTCGTCCCCATTGGTCACCAGGGCCACGGTCTGATTGGGCTTGAGGTTGTAAACGTTGGAGGCGGCGCTGCCCTGGGTCACGGACACGCCCTCAGAGACGGTGTAGCTGGCCACGGTGCCGTCGGTGAGACGCAGCTCCATGGTCACGCCGCCGCTCTCCAGGGTCACCTTGGTGATGGTGCCGGTGAGGTTGGCGTTCTGGGGAGTGGCGTCGATGCGCTCGATCTCGTTGTAGCGGATGGTGACGATCACGCTGTCGCCGGTGCGCAGCCGGTCGATGGAGCTGGTCTTGTTCTCCCGGTTAATGGTGGGCAGCTTGGTGATGTCCAGGTCGTAGCGGACGATGCTGTCATCGGCCAGAGTCACCTCCAGCACGGTGGTGGCGCCATAGGAGATGGAGCTCAAAGTGCCCTCTATGGTGATGGAGCCGGGATAGCCGTCCAGTTGGGCGATCATGTTGTTGGAGATGAGGGCGGTGACGTACCAGCCGCTCTCCAGCTGGGAGACGGTCTTGGGCTGGCCCTCATAGGTGATGGCGATGCTCTGGCTGACCAGATAGGTGTACTCCCGGTTGGTGAACTGATCCTGAATGGTCACATTGCGCACGGTGCCGGTGGTACCCAGCTTTTTGATGGGGCCCTGGATGTAACGGCTGACAGTGTCTACCGCAATGGAGGCGGCCTCGCTGTTGTCGTTGTTCACCCGCACCTGGATGTACTTGCCCACCTGGGAGGCGCTGAGGCTTCCCAGCACGCCGTTGACAGTGACGGCGATGCCGGTGGGTACGGTATAACGGTACACCGTGCCGTTGAAGGCGGTGACGCCCAAAACGGTGTTGCCGCCCACGGTGGTGACGCTCTCGATGAGACCTTCGGTCAATTGGGTGCCGCCGGAGAAGATGACCCCCGCCAGGTGACCCATCTCATCCACGTAGCAGATGGCGGAGGAGTAGCCCGCGTCCTCGTCGATGATCTCCCGGCCGCCGGTGGTCTTGCCCACCATGACCTCGGTAAAGCGGTCGATCTTCAGGTTTTTGCTCTGTCCGCCCGCCAGCAGGGAGAGCTGACCGTCGGCCAGGCTGGAGATGGAGCCGGCCCAGGTGGTGAGGCCGCCGCTGAGCCGGGCCTCCCGAATGGAGCCGTTGGCGTTCAGGTTCAGGCGCACGTACTGGCCCGTCTTCAGGGCGCTGGAGCTGGTGAGCATATTGTCGTCAAAGATCTTGGCGGAGGAGGGCAGGGAGAAGGAGCGGGTGCCGGAGATGTCGCTGGACAGGGTGAGGATCACACTGCCGTCGGCCCCGTTGGTGACGGCGGCGATGGTACCCGCAGTCCAGTCGTAGTCGGTGTACTCGCTCAGCTCTACCTCAATGCCGGCGGAGGACATGAAGTCCAGAGTGCGGCACAGCATAGTGGTCATCTCCGCCCGGGTCACGGCCCCCTGGGGGTTGAAGTCGCCCAGCTCATTGCCCTGGACGACGCCGAAGTTGTTGAGCACGTAAACGTAAGGCTGCAGGGCGGAGGAGATGCTGGCCTTGTCCTGGAAGGAGAGGGTGTAGGTGGAAAGGCTCTTTGCCAGGGGCTCCAGCTGCATGGCCCGCACCAGGTACATACACAGGTTTTCCCGGGTGATGGTCTGCTCCAGATAGGCGCGGCCCTTGGGGTTGGCCTCGGTGACCGTCTTGGGGTCGGTCTGGGCCAGGGCCTCCAGCTCGGAGATGGAAAGCACGCCGGTCTCGATGGCCACGGCCATCTCCTTGCCCGCCCAGGAGTACATCCCGTTGGGCAGGATGGATTCCATCTCCTCGGCCCGGGCGGCGGCGATCTTCTCCTGGGTGGTGCTGTCCAGGCCGGTGGCCCGGGCGCAGAACAGCAGGGTCTCGGCGGCGGTCATCTTGCCGTCAGGCTTGAAGGTGCCGTCGTCGTAGCCCTTGGCGTAGCCCTGGTTGGCCATCTTGGTGATATATTCCTTGGCCCAATGGGTCTCTACGTCGCTGAAGGTGGCGGCATGGGCGGGCACAGTCAGGGAGAGAGTCAGTGCCAGTGTCAGCACCAGCGAACCGAGCCGTTTCAGTTTCATATTTGTCTCCTCCAGTTCTTCAAGATATAGAAGGGTAAAACTCTGTAAACCACATTATACGCTATATCTGGCGGAAAAGCAATCATTTCCCACCGGCGGATTTATTTCCCAGAACGCCTACAGGGCGGCCTTCCGTTTCAGCCGGATATCCTCGCCGTAGAACCGCAGCACCCGGTACTCTCCCTCCAGCCGGGAGGCGGTCTGGCCGTTGTACCGCGCCCGCATTCCGTCCATGGTCAGATTGGAGGAGATGACGGTGGCCGCGCCCCGCACCAGGCGGGTGTTCACCAGGGTGTAGAGGACGCTCTGGACAAAGGGGGAGGTGAACTCGCTGCCCAGGTCGTCCAGGATGAGCAGGTCGCAGCCCAGGTATTTTTTGGTCTCCCCTCTGGCCTCTTCCCCCTCATAGACGTTTTTGGAAAATTTTTGTTCCTCAAACTGGGAAAAAAGATGGGTGGCGGTGTCATAGACCACGGAGAAGCCGTTTTCCGCCACCGTCCGGGCCATGCAGGCGGACAGGAAGGTCTTGCCCAGCCCGGGGTCGCCGGTGAGAAACAGGTTTTTGAAGTAGAACTTGCCGAACTTCTGGGCGTAGTTGAGGCAGACCTCGTAGATAAATTCCATGTTCTCCTTGGGAGACAGGCTCTCCCCCGGCCAGGGCAGGGGGGAGTACCAGTCCAGGGAGAAGTGGTCGAAGGTCTGCTCCCCCAGGTCTAAAAGATTGCTCAGCTCCTTCACCTGCTCCTCGGCGCAGAGAACTTTCAGGCAGTCACACATCTGGGTGCCCTGCCAGCCTGTGTCATTGCACTTGGGGCAGACGCTCTGCCCCTCCAGGGCGTCGGGGGGATAGCCCAGCTCCTGCAAAAGCTGGGCCTGCCGGGTCTGGAGCTCCATGTTCCTGTCCCGGATGACGCCCAGGGCGGGGCCGGGATCGGAACCGGACTTGAGACAGGAGGCGATCACATCCAGAATGGCGCCCCGGAGCTGCCGGTCGATGTCCCCCAGCTCAGGACACTGGGAGAAGAGGGTTCGGCGCAGGGTCTCATCGGCCTTCTCCCGCTCTTTGCGCCGCTGCTTCAGGCGCGCGTTGGCCCGATGGAGGACTTGTCCGTCATATCCCATTTACTTTCCCTCCTTCATCAGCCGCCGCATCCGTTCCATATCCGCCCGGGCCCGCCGGTCGGCTTCTCCCACCTTGGTGGGCTGGGGGGCAGTGGCTCCCGCGCCGGGGTGGGAGCGGCGCACCGGGCCCTTCCCCTCGGCGGCCTGGATGGCGGCCACGGTGCGAAGTCCCTTCTGGTGCCAGTCGGTCAGGATCTTGTTCATGTAGGGAAGGCTCCGCTTCCCCGTCTGTAAAACGGTATTTTCATAGGCCAGGCGGATGACCTCGTCGGAAAGATCCATGTTTACCCACAGGGCGATGAAGTCCTTCTCCTTGGTCACCGGCGGCCGATCCCGTACATCCATCAGGGCCAGGATCTGGGTGGAGCGCTCCCGCAGGCTGGTCAGCTGCTTCAGATGGGCGTCGGCGGCCTCGGTGGTGTCCACCCCCCGCTCCTTCCAGAGCATGGCCTCCCGCTGGATCTGGGGCATCCGGGGCATCCGCCCGGGGCCGTACTTGCGCTGACATTCCTCCACGCACCAGCTCACCACCAGCAAAATGACCTCGGGGGGCAGGCCGGAAAAATCGTAGATGGTGTAGAGGCTCTTCAGATCCGCGGTGGACAGGGGCTTGCCCAGCCGCCGCTGTACCTCCCCCACCAGGGCGGGGAAGGGGGAGCGGCCGTCCTCCAGCTCCCGGTTGATGTCCTCGGCAGAATACTCCGGGGGCTCCGGCTGGGGGGAGACCTCCGCCGGAGGCTCCGGCAGCCTGATAAGGCCCAGCTTGGCCAGCAGGCCGGCCGCGGCGTCGCACCGCCCCGGCTCCCATTTCAGAGCCCGGGCCGCCTGGGCGCTCCGGTATTCTCCCGCCGTTTTCAAAAGATAGAGATAGAGCAGGGCGGCATCCCCGCTGCCGGCGGAGATGAGCCGATCCGCCGAAGCGGCGGTAAGGGACAGGATGTGTCCCGGCAAATAACTCTCATTGGCCACGAAAACGCCTCCCTTCCGCAAAATGGGTCATCGCCTCTATTTTACACGAAAGCCCTCACAAGGTAAATAAAAACTTTCTTATATTTCTGTATCAACAATACGTATATACCGGCGCAGAGAATACTCTCCGTCATGAGCCTCTCCGGGGAAGGAGGCGGACATGCGCCCCGCCCGTGTGACACGGGTGAGCCCCGCCCGGGCCAGCAGGGCGGTGAGGGCCTCCCGCTTTTCCGGGGCGCAGACCAGCCCCGCCGTCTGCAGGCGGCCTTTCTGCCGGCGGAGGGTGGGGAGCAGCTCCCCGCTGGGCAGGCATTTGACCAGCACGTTCCCCTCCATGGGGGACAGCTCCAGTTCCCGGTCAGGGCGGAGGATCACCGAGCAGCCCTTGCCCTGAAAGAGCCCTTCCCCCTCTGCCCGCCCCTCCACAATGCGCTCCAGAAGGGCGGTGTGGCCGCTGAGGGTGGCCTGGGCGCCTGTGCCGGGACGTTTGGCGGCGGCAGCGTTCAGATAGGGCAGAAATTCCCGGCAGAAGGCCGCCCCCTCCTCCCGGCTGTCCGTGTCCAAAAAGATGACCTGGCAGGATGAGCACAGCCGCTGGCCCGTCTCCACGATGTGCCCGGCCAGCTCGGAGAGCTCGGCCTGTTTGTCCTCGTAACCGGAGACGTAGGCGAAGCTGAGCCGGTGGCCCCACTCGATGAGCCTGCACCCCGCCGGAGCCAGGGCACGCAGGGCTGTGACGGCCCTGTCCCCGCCCCAGGTGACGACGCCGTCCGCCAGGGCCGCCAGGGCCTTCAAGTCCGCCTCCTCCCGGGAGGACAGGTCAAAGGCGTAGAGATAGGGGGCGATCCGGGGCTCCTGCTCCGCCAAGAGGGAGAAGGCGGCCAGGCTCAGTCCCTTGTCGCCGTGGGGCAGCTTCACCAGGTTCACATTTCCCGTCAAAAGGCCCTCCAGCGCGCTGTAGACCGGAAGGCCCGGCATGTTGCCGGGGGTCACATGGAGAAGAACGCCCAGGGGATAGACCCGGGCAGTGGTTTTTTGGAAATCCCTGGTATCGAAGGGGTCGTTTCCCAGCTCGGTACGGAGCTTTTCCTCCAGGGCCTCCCGCCGGAGCAGGGGCAGCAGCTCATCCAAGGTCACACCGGCGGGGAGAAATTGGGCCAGGAGCTGGTCAAATTCCCCGTTTGAGAGCCGCTTGCCCAGAGCGTCCACAGCGGCAATGACGGCTTCCGCCTCCAGCGGTGGGCCCATGCGGGTGCGGCCGATCTCCTCCTCCAGGCGGGGGATGATGTTCTTTCGCTCTGAATCGGGCAGCAGTGTTCCGTTGGCGAAGATCAAAAGGCTTCCCCCTTTCCGAGAAGTTCCGAGGCTCCGGCGGCGCAGGTCTGGATGTCGGACATGCCCACCCGGCCCAAAATGGTGAGGTAGGGGCTTTTCTTCCCGCAGGGGCAGTCCTCCCCGGGGGTGAGATAGCCCAGGTCATCGGTCATGACGCTGAGGGTGGGGGTGGCGGTCATGAGGGGGGAGATGAGGTTCACAAGGCCCACCTGCCCCATGGGCAGCGGCTCCAGGGTGTCCGGATCCCGGATGATGACCCGGCCGTAGATGGGGATGTGGAAGTGATGGTGTTCACAGGTGTTGCAGAAAACGGGGTGCTCCACCGCGCCGAACAGCTCGTTGACATTCCCCTCAGGAACGCCCAGCACCTTTTCCACCAGGGCGTAGAGGGTCTTTTTGTCCACCTCCTGGGCGGCGTGCTGCTTCCAGCCCCCCGCCAGGATAATGCGGGAGCCGCGGGGGAGGCGCACTTGCAGCCCCAGCTCCTCCATCCGCCGCAGGCCGAACCACAGGTAGGAGGGAAAGCCGATGACCCGGGTGGGGAAGGGGGAGGATTCCAGCCTTTTCAGGGCCTTTGCCACCGCGTCCAGGTCGGGGACATAGGAGCCGTCCACCATGTTCAGGGCGTAGGTGCGGGAAAGGGGCGGGGAGAAGTGGGTCAGGCCGAACATGGTGCGGGTGACCCCGGTGTGGTTGCTCCTGTGGGGCTTATAGCCCAGAATGACGCAGTGGGCGGGCTTTGGGGAGACCAGGTGGTGGACAAAGCCCAGGCGCACCACCATGGGGGCCTCGGCCAAGATGCAGCCCCAGTCAAAGCCGATCCGGCTGTACTTGCCGCTGGTGCCCGAGGAGGTGACCTTCATGGCCATGCGCCACTGAGGCATGGAGAAGAGGGCCTTCCGCTTGAAGAAGAGGGTGGGAATGACGGGGATCTTCGCGATGTCCTCTATGGTTTGAAGCTGGTCGGGGGTAAAGCCCAGGTGGCGGCAGATGGCGGCGTAGCCGGGGCAGTGCTTGATGTGGTAGACGGCGTTGTCCCGGCAGGCCCGGACAAAGGCACTGTCGGAGCGGAGCAGGTCGTAGGGCCGGCCCCGCCAAAAAAGCCGCTGTCGTGACAGCATAGTCTCGCCTCCTTTTAAAAGGATTATATCACAAAAACGGCAAAAATGCACCTGGTCGGAGCGCATCCTTCGGCCGGGGCCCTTG
Source organism: Vermiculatibacterium agrestimuris (assembly GCF_943193085.1). Lineage (NCBI taxonomy): Bacteria > Bacillati > Bacillota > Clostridia > Eubacteriales > Oscillospiraceae > Vermiculatibacterium > Vermiculatibacterium agrestimuris. Next base: position 40,485 of record NZ_CALPCU010000019.1, read on the forward strand.
TCCGCTACAGTCCTGTTTATGGGACTGTGATCTTGTTAGAATGGTCTCATCAGAAAGGAGTGGGGCCAAAATGACAGAGCGATTTGAATTTCGGTATGTGGGCGGCCACGTGGAGGTCTACGACGGCGGTGGACAGTTTTGCTTCTCCGCCGACACCATGGGCGAGGCCCAAAGCGAGCTTCTGGAGATGACTCCGGCGGCCTGAAAAAGACGCTGGCAGTGGCGGCACAAGAGACGACAAAGGTTTTGAGGAGCTACTTGCCCGGGAGCTGACCGAGCTTCCCCCCGACGACGAGATAGTG
>NZ_CALPCU010000020.1:0-39756 GCF_943193085.1 Vermiculatibacterium agrestimuris
CCGTAATAGGCCGCTCCTTTGAGAGCGGCCCCGCATGGACGCTGTGGATCTTTGGGTTTAGTCCTCCCAGTCGGCGTAGTCGTCGAAGTCGGCATAGTCGCTGGAGCAGCAGGAAAGCCCCAGCTTACTTCCCACCCGGTGGACGCACTCGGTGATCTTGTCCCAATAGGCGATGACGCAGCAGGCGGCAGCCGCCAGAGCCAGGCAGAACCCCACGACCTTCAGTACAAAACGGGCGATTTTCATTTTCCCGGCGCCTCCTTTTTTTCAATGGTACTCTTAGTGTACACGACTTTCGAGGAAATTACAATCGTTTCCCGCCACTTTTTCCCTTGTAATTTTATTGAAAATAGAATACAATAACCACACCAATATGTGATTTTACCCACGGAAAGGAAGGTCTTCCATGAAGCTGCAAACGGAAAAGGGCGTCATCACCATCAGCAGCGACGTTTTTACCAACATTACCGGGGCCGCCGCTACCAACTGCTATGGCGTGAAGGGCATGGCCATCCGCTCCACCACCGACGGACTGGTGCACCTTCTGCGCAAGGAGTCCATGGCCAAGGGCGTCAAGGTCAAGCTCAACGAGGACGACACCATCTCCCTGGAGCTCCATATCATTGTGGAGAACGGGGTCAACCTCATGGCGGTGAGCCGCTCCATCATGAGCGAAGTCAAGTATAATGTCAGCCGGGCCACGGGAGTGGAGGTCAAGTCGGTGGACGTGTTCGTTGACTCCATGGTCATCGGCTGAAAGGAAGGTAGAAGATATGATCACTACCATTGATGGGGCGCTTTTCGCCCGCATGATCGTCCACGCCTCGGCGTGCATCAACACCCAGAAGCAGGAGATCAACGAGCTCAATGTCTTTCCCGTCCCCGACGGGGACACGGGCACCAATATGTCCATGACCATCGGCGCCGCCGCCGAGGAGCTTGTCAAGAAGGAGCGCGCCACTGTGGGGGAGGCCGCCAACGCCACCGCCAACGCCCTGCTCCGGGGCGCCCGGGGCAACTCCGGCGTGATCCTCTCCCTGCTGTTTAGGGGCTTTGCCAAGGCGGTGAAGGAGAAGGAGACCATCGACGGCCGGGACTTTGCCATCGCCCTGGACTTCGGCGTGGCCGCCGCCTACAAGGCGGTGATGAAGCCCGCCGAGGGCACCATCCTCACCGTCTCCCGCCTCTCCGCCGCCGCCGCGGCCGCCGCCGCCCGGGAGGACGCCGGCGCCCAGTACGTGCTGGAGAAGGCCATCGCCGAGGGCCAGGTGGCCCTGGAGCATACCACGGAGCAGAACCCGGTGCTGAAGAAGGCCGGGGTGGTGGATTCCGGCGGCAAGGGCTTTTTGGTCATCCTCCAGGGGATGCTGGACGAGATGAACGCGGTACCCATGCCCGAGGGGGCCAGCGTGCCGGAGACCAAAAAGTCCGGCGCCGACTTCGCCGCTCTGGGGGACGAGGACATCACCTTTACCTACGACACCGTCTTCATTGTCCGCAAGGCCAAGGAGAATGTGAACCTGGAGCCCTTCCGGGCCTATCTCAACAGCATCGGCGACAGCCTGGTCATCGGGGAGAGCGACGAGGAGTTCAAGGTTCACGTCCACACCGATACCCCCGGCGCCGCCCTCACCGAAAGCGCCAAGTACGGTATTCTGGAGCTGGCCAAGATCGAGAATATGCGCACCCAGGCCGAAGATCTGGCGGCGGGCAAGCACGTCCAGTCCACCGACGACCTGGAGGAGGTCGAGGCCCAGCTGGAGGCCGGAGAGCGGAAGATCGCTCCGCCGGAGCGCAGGTACGGTGTGGTGGCGGTGGCCGCCGGCGACGGCCTTGCCGCCGTTCTGCGGGATCTGGGGGCCGACGGGGTCATCTCCGGCGGGCAGACCATGAACCCCGCCACCGAGGACATCCTCAGGCAGATCGACGCCACTCCCGCCGAGGTGGTCTTCGTGCTGCCCAACAACAAGAACATCGTCATGGCCGCCCAGCAGTGTATCCCGCTGGCTGAGGGCAAGCAGGTGGTGGTCATCCCCAGTAAGACGATCCCCCAGGGTATCTCCGCCCTGCTGGTGATGGATCCCGACGCCAGCGTGGAGGACAACGAGGCCGCCATGGCCGAGGCCATGGCGCGGGTCTCCACTGCGGAGATCACCTACGCTGCCCGGGACAGCGACTTCGGCGGTTTTTCCATCAAGCACGGGGACTATATGGCCCTGCTCAACGGCCAATTGCTGGATACCCAGCGGAACCTGGACAAGCTGCTGAAAAAGCTGGCCAAGGAGGAGCAGTACCGCGGCGCGGAGTTCATTAATATCTACTATGGCGCCGACGTCAAGCAGGCAGAGGCGGAGAAGACGCTGAAGCTCTTCACCGACGCCTGTCCCCAGGCGGAGATCACCCTTCTGTCAGGCGGCCAGCCGGTGTATTATTACATGATCTCTGCTGAATAGATCCGCAACTGCCGGGGGAGCCGCTGTGCGGCTCCCCTGTTTTTTCAACAAAGGAGAGACAAGTATCCATGTTAGGCATTATCGACGTGGGCGGCGGGATGCGGGGCTCCTTCACCGCCGGCATCTACGACTATCTCAATGACCAGGGCGTCCAGCCCTTCGATTACCTCATCGGCGTGTCGGCAGGCAGCGGCAATATGGTCAGCTACCTGGCCGGACAGCGGGGGCGCAACCTGCGCTTTTACTTGGACTACGCCTTCCGCAAGGAGTATATGTCCATGCACAATATGCTCCGCAAAGGCTCCTATATCAACCTGGACTACCCCTACACCATCCTCTCCGGCCCCGGCGGGGAGGATCCGGTGGATCTGGAAGCCTTCAATGCCAGCGCCGCCCGGTATGAGGCGGTGGTCACCGACGCCGCCACCGGCGACCCGGTCTATTACGACAAGGCCCTCCTCCGGGAGGGGAATTTCGACCCCATCAAAGCCTCCTGTGCCGTCCCCGGGGCCTGCCAGCCCTATCCTGTTATGGGCAGGCCCGGCTTTGACGGCGGCGTGGCCGATCCGGTGCCCTATAAGCGGGCCATCGCCCAGGGCTGCGACCGGATCGTGTTGCTGCTGACCCGGCCCGCCGACTACCTCCGCCCGCCCCTGGACCATCAGGAGGTCATGGAGAAGGCTCTGCGCCGCTGGCCCAACGCTTACGGCGCCCTGCTGCGCCGCAGCGTGCGCTACAATACGGACGTGGCCGCCGTAAAGGCCCTGGAGCAGGCGGGGAAAGCCCTTCTTATCGCCCCTTCGGACATCGCGGGCATGGCCACCCTCACCAAGGACAGGGCGGTGGTGGAGCGGCTGTACCATATGGGGTACGCCGAGGGAGCCAAGGTGCTGGAATTTGCCCGGAGCGGGAAGAGCTCTTGACAATTTCCCCCGGGTTGCATACAATAAAAACCAACTTTGAACCATAAAGGATGGAGAGAAATGGAACAGGATAATAAAAAGCAGGTGGAGCAGATCACCGATATGGAGGTGGACTTTGCCCAGTGGTACACCGACGTGTGCCGGAAGGCGGAGCTCATCGACTACACCAGCATGAAGGGCATGTTCATCCTTCGGCCTTATGGCTATGCCCTCTGGGAGAATATCCAGGCCATTCTGGACAAGGAATTTAAGGAGACAGGCCACGAGAACGTGTACCTGCCCATGCTTATCCCTGAAAGCCTTCTTCAGAAGGAGAAGGACCATGTGGAGGGGTTTGCCCCCGAGTGCGCCTGGGTCACCCAGGGGGGCAGCGAGAAGCTGGAGGAGAAGCTGTGCATCCGGCCCACCTCCGAGACCCTGTTCTGTGACCACTATTCCCACATCATCCACTCCCACCGGGATCTGCCCAAGCTCTACAACCAGTGGACCAGCGTCCTCCGGTGGGAGAAGACCTCCCGCCCCTTCCTCCGCCACCGGGAGTTCCTGTGGCAGGAGGGCCACACCATGCACGCCACCGCCCAGGAGGCCGTCGAAGAGACCGAGCGGATGTTCAACATCTACGCCGATTTCTACGAGAACGTGCTGGCCATCCCCGTGGTGAAGGGGAAAAAGACCGATAAGGAGAAGTTCTCCGGGGCGGAGGCCACCTACACTGTGGAGTGCATGATGCACGACCACAAGGCCCTCCAAGGCGGCACCTCCCACTACTTTGGGGACGGCTTTGCCAAGGCCTTTGATATCACCTTCACCGGCAAGGACAATCAGCTCCACCATCCCTTCCAGACCTCCTGGGGGGTATCCACCCGGATGATCGCCGGCATCATCATGGTTCATGGGGACAACCGGGGCCTGGTGCTGCCCCCCCGGATCGCCCCCACCCAGGTCATGGTGATCCCCGTGGCCCAGCACAAGGAGGGAGTCCTGGAGGCCAACCGGGCCGTCATGGACAAGCTGAAGGCCGCCGGGTTCCGGGTGAAGATGGACGATAGCGACAAGGCCCCCGGCTGGAAGTTTGCCGAGTATGAGATGAAGGGCGTCCCCCTCCGGCTGGAGCTGGGGCCCAAGGATATGGAGAAGAACCAGTGCGTGCTGGTGCGCCGGGACAGCGGAGAGAAGGCCTTCGTCAGCCTGGACGGCATCGAGGACACGGTGGCCAAGCTCCTGGACGACATCCACGACGCCCTCTACGCCAAGGCCCTGAAGAATCTGCAGGACAACACCTTCCCCGCCTACTCTCTGGAGGAGGCCAAGACCATCCAGGAGGAGAAGGGCGGCTTCATCAAGACCATGTGGTGCGGGGAGCTGGAGTGCGAGCTGAAGATGAAGGAGGAGGCGGGCATGTCCTCCCGGTGCATCCCCCTGGAGCAGGAGCACCTGGGCGACACCTGCGCCATCTGCGGCAAGCCGGCCAAGCACATGATCTATTGGGGTATCGCCTATTAAGGCACCCCGGCACAGGATCCTTTGCGAAAAAATACCCCCGAACCGTTCGGTTCGGGGGCGTTTTTTTGTTGGCGGGATTTAGAAACGCTCAGCGCCGTTGGGGGAGGCGGGGGCGCCGCCGAACTCCTTCTGGAGGACGGGGTAGGCGTTATCGGCGATGTCCAGCAGCCGGTAGAGCAGCTCCACGCACACGGAGCCCACATTCTGGGTCTCCACCGGCATATCCATCTGGATCCCGATGTGCTCGTCGCTGGTCACAAACTTAGCGAAGCGGTACCGGCAGTTCATGTCATTGCACAGATGGATGGCGGCGTGCTCCTTGCCGGCGGGGATGTGGATGAGTTTGAAGACCCGGATAGCGACGTCGTTGTCGGCGGCGGAGATGAAGAAGATCTGCACATTGGCGCCGCACTTGAGATCGAAGCCGGTGATGACGGCGGAGCTGGTGCCGTCGGGATGCTCGTCGACCGAGTAGCTCCAGTTCTGGGCCTTAAAGGCTTCTTCAATGGCCTTGGTGGCTTTCATGATCATGGTTTGCCCCTCCTATGTAAATACCTGTGAAACCCTTGCTTGTAAGATGAGACTATCATATCAACTTCTGCGCCAAAAGACAAGGGGATTTTGCCCATTTCCTCCGGAAGCCGGGCAAAAAAAGATTGCGTTTTGAAGCGGAAGGGGCTATAATAACCCTATATCATTTCAGTGAGGTCACTGCCATGAACGCTTCCGCCCTCACAACCGCATCCTTTTTCTCCTACCTCAGCCAGGCTCGATTTATGAGCTTTGGCTTTTTTGGCGTGGGTGAAAAGGGATGGACGAAATGAGACCGTCTGGGCGCTGCCGGGCGGGAAACCCAGTGATGTAGGCGATGCGGGGGTCTCATTGATGTTCATCATCAATGAGACCCTTTTATTATTCCAGAGAAGGAGAGATGCTTTTATGGTCGTCGTTATGAAACCGGGCACGCAGCAGAGGGAGATCGACAAACTGGTGGCGCAATTCCAGCTCCAGGGCCTCCAGGTGGGCATCACCAACGGTGTGGACTGCACCATCCTGGGCCTGGTGGGAGACACCACCGCCATCGACATCGATAAAATTTCCATCAATGAGCACATCGAGCGGGTCATGCGGGTCAGCGAACCCTACAAGCGGGCCAACCGGAAGTTCCATCCGGAGGACACAGTGGTGAAGGTGGGCGCGGCCACCATCGGCGGGGGCAGCTTCTCCGTTATCGCGGGGCCCTGTTCGGTGGAGAGCGAGGAGCAGATCATTGCGGTGGCCAAGGATGTGCAGGCCTCCGGGGCCGCCCTTCTCCGGGGCGGGGCCTTCAAGCCCCGCACCTCCCCCTACTCCTTCCAGGGGATGGGGGTCGGCGGGCTTGACCTGCTGCTGGAGGCCAAGGCCGCCACGGGCATGCCCATCGTCACCGAGCTGATGAGCCCCAAGTACTGCCAGCTCTTCGAGGACAAGGTGGATATCATCCAGATCGGCGCCCGGAATATGCAGAACTTCGACCTTTTGAAGGAGGTGGGCAAGCTGTCCAAGCCCATCCTTCTCAAGCGGGGCCTCTCCAACAGCTACGAGGAGTGGATCATGTCGGCGGAGTATATCATGTCCGAGGGCAACGAGAACGTGATCCTCTGCGAGCGGGGCATCCGCACCTTTGAGACCTACACCCGCAACACCCTGGACGTGTCCGCCATCCCCGCCGTGAAGCGGATGAGCCACCTGCCCGTGGTGGTGGATCCCTCCCACTCCGCCGGGATGTACTGGATGGTGGAGCCCCTGGCTCTGGCCGCCGTGGCGGCGGGGGCGGACGGACTGCTCATCGAAGTCCACAACGATCCCCCCCACGCCAAGTGCGACGGCCAGCAGTCCCTCACCCCGGAGCACTTCGACCGGCTCATGGGCAAGGTCTCCGCCCTGACGGAGCTGGTGGGCAAGACTTTGGTAAAATAAGACCACAGGGGCGGCCCTTTGCCGCCCTACGGAGGAGAGGAACCCATGAAAACCCTTCACATCGACTTGGCCCAGCGCTCCTACGACATCCACATCGCCCCCGGCCTGCTCAGCAGGGTAGGGGAGGAGATCCGAAAGGTCTGCCCCAAGGCCCAGCGGCTTGCCATCGTTACGGATGCCAACGTGGAACCCCTCTACAGTGCCCAGGTGGAGGACAGCCTGGAACACGCCGGGTTTGACACAGGGCTGTTTGCGGGCCCTGCCGGAGAGGGGGCCAAATGCGCCACCCATCTCGCCGCTCTCTGGGAAGCTATGATGCATTACGGCCTCACCCGCACCGACGCCGTGGTGGCCCTGGGCGGCGGCGTGGTGGGCGATCTGGCGGGCTTCGCCGCCGCCACCATCCTCCGGGGGGTGGACTTCATCCAGATCCCCACCACCCTCCTGGCCCAGGTGGACTCCTCGGTGGGGGGCAAGGTGGCCATCGACCTGGCGGCGGGGAAAAACCTGGCGGGATGTTTCTGGCAGCCCAAGGTGGTGCTCATGGACCCGGAGACCCTGAATACCCTGGACGACAAGACCTTCTCCGACGGCATGGCGGAGGTGGTCAAGTACGGCTGCATCGCCGATAGGGAGTTCTTCGATTTCCTCTGTGTCCACCCCAGCAGGGCCGAACTTATGGCAAATATTGAACACATACTGTATACCTGCTGCAATATAAAACGCTCTGTTGTGGAAAAGGACGAGCTGGACACGGGGAAACGGATGATTTTGAACTTCGGCCACACCCTGGGCCACGCCTATGAGCTGGCGGGGAACTATGAGACCTGGACCCATGGCCAGGCGGTGGCGGCGGGGATGTGCGCCGCCGCCAAGCTGGGGGTGGGCCTCGGGGTCACTCCGGCGGGTCTGCCGGAGCGGGTAGAGACCCTTCTGAAGGCACTGGCCCTTCCCACCCACATCGACTGTGACGCCGAGACCTATGCCGCCGCCATCGGCCGGGACAAGAAGGGCACGGGCGGGGACATCTCGGTCATCCTTTTGGAGGAGATGGGCCGGGCTGTGGTGAAGAAGATGCCCAAGGCAGAGCTGCTGGAGGAACTGAGATGACCCTCACCATCACACCCTCCCGGCTGGCCGGAGCGGTCACTCCGCCCCCCTCCAAGTCCCAGGCCCACCGGCTGCTCATCGCCGCGGCGCTGGGGTCGGGGGAGAGCGTTGTCCGCGGCGTATCCCACTCCCAGGATATGGAGGCCACCCTGGGCTGTCTGGAGGAGCTGGGGGCAGAATTTACCCGGCGGGGAGACGCCGTCATCGTTCAGGGCCTGGGGGCAAACGCCGCCTGTCCCCTCCGGCGCATGGCCTATCCCCGTCTGGACTGCGGAGAGTCCGGCTCCACCCTGCGTTTTCTCATCCCCCTCGCTCTGGCCCTTCGGGGGGGCGGGACATTTACCGGGCGGGGCCGGCTCATGGAACGGCCCCAGCGGCCCTATTTCGACCTTTTTGAGGAGAAGGGCATCTCTTATGGGCAAAGGGACGGCCTTCTCACCGTTCAGGGGCGGCTGACCCCGGGAGAGTACCGCCTGCCCGGCAATGTCTCTTCCCAGTTTATAACCGGCCTTCTCTATGCCCTGCCCCTGCTGGAGGGGGACAGCTATATTATTCCCACCACCCCCGTTGAAAGCTGGGACTATATCCTCATGACCATGGAGGCCCTCTTCGCCGCCGGAGTGGCGGCGGAGGAGCCGAGGGAGGGCTGCCCCTACTTCTACGTCCACGGCGGCCAGAGCTATTCCGCCGGGGATTTTACCGTAGAGTCCGACTGGTCTCAGGCCGGGTTCTGGTACGCCGCCATGTACCTGGACAACCCGGTGGAGATACAGGGCCTGAATCCCCACTCCGTCCAGGGGGACAAGGTCATCGCCGACCATTTTGCCCGGCTGGGCCGGGAGGGGGACGGAGACGTGGATGTGTCCGGCTGTCCCGATCTGGTGCCCCCTCTGGCGGTGATGTCCGCCCTCCGGCCGGGGAAGGAGACCCGGCTGGTGAACGCCGCCCGGCTGCGGCTGAAGGAGAGCGACCGGCTCGCTTCCGTCACGGCGGTGCTCGCCGCCCTGGGGGCCGACGTGGCCGAAGGGGAGGACTTCCTGGTCGTCCGGGGCAGGGAGGCCCTCCCCGGGGGCGTGACGGTGGACAGCTATAACGACCACCGTATCGCCATGATGGCGGCCATCGCCGCCACCCGGTGCCAAAGGCCCATCACCCTTACGGGGGCCGAGGCGGTGAACAAATCCTACCCCAGCTTCTGGGAAGAATACGTCCGCCTGGGCGGGAAAATTCAGGAGGAAAGGGCATGAAATATACCATTTTCGGCGAATCCCACGGCAGCGCCATCGGCGTGGTGCTGGAGGGAGTTCCCCCAGGGCTGGCGCTGGACATGACCGCTATGGCGGGCCAGCTGGCCCGCCGGGCCCCGGGGAAGGACGGCTTGTCCACCGCCCGGCGGGAGGCGGACGAAGTTCACGTCCTCTCCGGGCTTTTTGAGGGCAAGACCACCGGGGCGCCGCTGTGCCTGGTCATTCAAAATTCCGACCAGCACTCCACCGACTATGAGGCCCTGCGCTACACCCCCCGGCCCAGTCACGGGGATTACGCCGGGTTCATCCAGAGCAAGGGGAACCTGGACTACCGGGGGGGCGGCCACTTCTCCGGCCGGCTCACCGCCCCTCTGGTGGCGGCAGGGGCGGTGGCCAGGCAGCTGCTGGCGGAGAAAAACATTTGGGTGGGCAGTCACATCAGCGCCATCTATGGGATCAGCGACGCCGCGCTGGACGGTGTGGAGGCCCTGCGCACCCTGGCAGACAAGCCCTTCCCCGTGCTGGACGACGGCAGGGGAGAGGAGATGCGCGCGGCTATTCTGGAGGCAAAGAACGACGGTGACAGCGTGGGCGGCTCCATCGAGTGCGCCGTGGTGGGCCTCCCGGCGGGGCTGGGGGCCCCTGACTTCGGCAGAAACGTGGAGGGGATCTTCTCCCAGTACCTTTTCGCCGTCCCGGCGGTGAAGGCGGTCTCCTTCGGGGCCGGGGTGGCTCTGAGCTATATGCGGGGCACCGAGGCCAACGATCCCTTTGAGATAAAGGACGGTAAGGTGGTCACCAAGACCAATCACGCCGGGGGCGTCAACGGCGGCATTACCAACGGGATGCCTGTTCTCTTTGAGGTCACCCTCCGCCCCACCCCATCCATCGCCCTGCCCCAGGAGAGTGTGGACTTGCGCACCGGGGAAGAGGTGGAGCTCGAGATCAAGGGCCGCCACGACCCCTGCGTCGTCCACCGGGCGGTGCCTGTCATTGAGGCGGCGGCGGCCCTTGCCGCCTGTGAGGTTTTAGGGATCTGACGCGGGGGAGGGGTCTGCCGCCCGCTGAAAAAAGCAAGCCCAGAAAAAGGAAGGAAGAGATCACTATGTCCCAATTAGATGAATACCGCGCCCGGCTGGACGCCATTGACGGCGGCCTTACCGAGCTGTTCCTGCGCCGGATGGAGGTCACCGCCCAGGTGGGGGAATATAAGCGCAGCGCCAAGCTGCCGGTGCTGGACGCCCAGAGGGAGCAGGAGGTCATTGCCCGCCGCTCCGCTCTGGCTTCCACCCCCGCCGACCGGGCGGCGGTGGCCCGCTTTTTTGAGTCCATCATGACCCTCTCCCGCCGCCAGCAGCACAAGATCGTCAAGGAGGGGGCGGAGGACGCGGGCTATGCCCGCTGGCTGGGCCAGCTCAGCCAGCAGCGGGAGCCGGTGGCCAATCCCCGGGTGGTCTACCAGGGGGAGCCAGGGGCCTATTCCGAGGAGGCCGCCGCCGGCTTCTTCGGAGAGGGGGTGGAGGCCCGGGGCCTTCCCTGGTTCGGGGATGTGTTCCAGGCCCTGGCCCGGGGGGAGGCGGACTATGCCATGCTCCCCATCGAAAACTCCTCCACCGGCTCCATCCGCCAGGTCTACGACCTGCTGGCCCAGTATGACTTCTGCCTGGTGGGAGAGTGGCAGGTGAAGGTGGAGCACTGCCTGGCCGCCCTTCCCGGGGTGAGTATGGAGGAGATCAAGACCGTCTACTCCCACGAGCAGGGCCTTCAGCAGTGCGACAGGTTCCTGGACGAGCACCGGGGCTGGACGCAGGTGCCCGCGCTGGACACGGCGGGCTCTGCCAAGCAGGTCGCCCAGAGGGGGGAGCGGACGGCGGCGGCCATCTGTTCCCAGCGGGCGGCCAAGCTCTATGGTCTCGATGTGCTGGCCGCGCCCATCAACCACAACACTGCCAACTTTACCCGCTTTGTGGTGGTCTCCCCCAGCCTGGAGCTGCGCCAGGGCCGGGACAAGATCTCCGCCGTCTTCTCCCTGCCCCACCAGTCCGGCTCCCTCCATGAGATCCTGACCATCTTCGCCGTCAGCGGACTGAACCTGGTGAAGCTGGAGTCCCGCCCCATCTCCGACCGGGGCTGGGAATACCGCTTCTTTGTGGAGTTTACCGGCGACCTCACCGCCCCCGGCATGGACGGGGTGCTCCATGAGCTCAGCCAGCTCTCGGCGGATTTTCGCATCTTGGGAAATTTTAAGGGGTATGAGAGATGAAAAATATCATTCTCATCGGCATGATGGGCTGTGGCAAGACCACAGTGGGCGAGCTGCTCGCCATGCGGCTCAAGCGCACACTGGTGGACACCGACAAGCTCATCGAGGCCCGGGAGGGGATCTCCGTGGCGGAGATCTTTGAGACCCAGGGGGAGGGGTATTTCCGCTCTTTGGAGATGGGGGTGGCCCAGGCCCTCAGTTTGAGAGACGACCTTATCATCGCCTGCGGCGGCGGCCTTCCCCTCCAGGAGGGGGCCATGGCCGCCCTGAAGCAAAGCGGCGTGGTGATCTGGCTCGACCGGGACGCCGGGGACATCTTCGACGGGGAGGATATGTCCGGCCGTCCCCTGGCCCAGGCGGGCCGGGAGGCCTTTTTGGAGCGGGCGGCCCAGCGCGCCCCCATCTATGAAAAGTGGGCCGACGCCACCATCCATGATTTTACCTCTGCCGTCTCCACTGCCGCCCGGGTGAAAGAGGCGGTGGAGACCATTGCGTCCTGGGAAGAAAATAAGGGAGGAGAAGGGATATGAAATTTCTCATCATCAACGGCCCCAACCTGAATCTGCTGGGGCAGCGGGAGCCGGGCATCTACGGGGAGGAGAACTACGAGAGCCTTTGCGAGCGCGTCAAGGCCTTCGCCGCCGCCCACGGCTCCACCGCCGAGTGCTTCCAGTCCAACCATGAGGGGGCTATCGTGGACGCCATCCACGCCGCGAACGGAGTCTACGACGCCATCGTCATGAATCCCGGGGCCTATACCCACTACTCCATCGCCATTCTGGACGCCCTGAAGGCGGTGAGTGTGCCCTGTGTGGAGGTGCACATCTCCAATGTCCACCAGCGGGAGGAGTTCCGCCACAAGAGCGTCACCGCCCCCGCCTGCGTGGGGCAGATCTGCGGCCTGGGCCTCTACGGCTACGAGGCCGCCATGGGCTATTTCCTGGGGAAACAGTAACCGGCTTTTTAGTGTTTAGAAGGACATTTCACCAAGGGCGCTTGCTGTGCATCGCGGAAGGAGGGCGGCGGCTTGGATAAACTGACCCTGGGCATCCTGGCCCATGTGGACGCGGGCAAGACCACCCTCTCGGAGGCGCTTCTCTACAAGGGAGGCGCGCTGCGCACGCTGGGGAGGGTGGATCATGCCAACGCCTTTCTGGATACCGACGACCAGGAGAAGGAGCGGGGCATCACCATCTTCTCCAAGCAGGCGGTGCTCCCGCTGGAGGATGTGGACTTCACCCTGCTGGACACCCCCGGGCACGTGGACTTTGCCGCCGAGGCAGAGCGGGTGCTGGGGGTGCTGGACTGCGCTCTTTTGGTCATCTCCGCCCCCGACGGTCCCCAGGGCCACACCCTCACCCTGTGGAAGCTGCTGGAGCGCCACGGGGTGCCCACCTTCCTCTTTCTCAACAAGATGGATCAGCCCGGCGTGGACAGACAGTCTCTGCTCTCCAAGCTGCGCGGCGCCCTCTCTGATGGTATTCTGGATTTTTCCGGCTACGGAAGCGCCTCCTTCTGGGAGGAGGCCGCCCTGGGGGACGAGGGGGCCTTGGAGGAGTACATGGAGCAGGGCCGGCTCACCGATCATACCCTGCGGCGACTTATTGCCCGCCGCAGGGTATTCCCATGCCTGTTTGGCTCAGCCCTGAAGCTGGAGGGGGTGGAGACGCTTTTGGACAGCCTCTCCCGCTTCGCCCCCCGGCCCCGGTGGGGGGCGGAATTCGGCGCCCGGGTGTTCAAAATTTCCAGAGACCCCCAGGGGGCGAGACTCACCCACCTGAAGCTCACCGGGGGCAGTCTCCGGGTAAAATCCACCCTTCCGGGCGTGGAGGGGAAGGTGGAGCAGATCCGGATCTACTCCGGGGCCAAGTTTACCCCGGTGGAGGAGGCCCCGGCGGGGACGGTCTGCGCCGTCACCGGCCTGAAGGGCACCGCCCCGGGGCAGGCCCTGGGCGCGGAGAGGCCCTGGGCGCCGCCGGCGCTGGAGGCGGTGATGACCTATCAGCTCATTCTGCCCCAGGGGGCCGACCCCCACGCCGTCCTCCCCAGGCTGCGGCTGCTGTGTGAGGAGGATCCCCAGCTGTGCCTGGAGTGGAAGGAGGATCTGGGGGAGATCCATATGCGGCTTATGGGCCAGGTACAGGCGGAGGTGCTGAAAAGGCAGATCCAGGAGCGGTTCGGCCTGGCGGTGGACTTTGGCCCCGGCAGCATCGTCTACCGGGAGACCATCGCCGCGGCGGTGGAGGGAGTGGGCCACTTTGAGCCTCTGCGCCACTACGCCGAGGTGCACCTGCTGCTGGAGCCCCTGCCCCGGGGCAGGGGCGTGGAGATCGCCTCTGCCTGCGACCAGGACGCCCTGGCAGTGAACTGGCAGAGGCTCATTCTGACCCATCTGGCGGAGAAGAGCCACCGGGGGGTGCTCACCGGCAGCCCCATCACCGATGTGCGCCTCACCCTGGTCTCGGGCCGGGCCCACGAAAAGCACACCGAGGGGGGCGATTTTCGCCAGGCCACCTACCGGGCGGTGCGCCAGGGCCTGATGAAGGCCCGAAGCATCCTTTTGGAGCCTTGGTATGATTTCCGGCTGGAGCTGCCCGCCGCCAGCCTGGGCCGGGCGCTGAGCGACATACAGCGCATGGGGGGCGAGACCGGGCCGGCCCAGCCCCTGGGGGAGGAGGCCGTTCTCACCGGCTCCGTCCCGGTGTCCGCCATGGGGGACTATGCCGCGGAGGTGGCGGCCTACACCAAGGGGCGCGGCCGCCTGACCTGCACCGCCGGACTCTACCGGCCCTGCGGAGAGCAGGACAAGGTGGTGGAGGCGCTGGGCTACGACCCGGAGCGGGACGTGGACGACCCGGCGGGTTCGGTGTTCTGCGCCCACGGCGCGGGATACAATGTGCCCTGGAACGAGGTGGAGAAGCACATGCACCTGGCCGCGCTGGAGCTGGGCGGCCCGCCCTCCACGGAGGAAAGACCCGAACCCCAGCAGCCGCGCCGCGCCGTGCCGCCCTCCGGGGGCCTGGAGGCGGATAGGGAGCTGATGGGCATTTTTGAGAAGACCTACGGGGCGGTGAAGCCCCGCGCCTTCCACCCTCCGCCCCCCGTGCCGCCCCGGCGGGAGAGCCGGGAGGCGGCCAAGCCTCCCAAGGGGAAGCCGCTGCCCTCAGGGCCGGAATACCTGCTGGTGGACGGCTACAACATTCTCTTTGCCTGGGAGGAGCTGAAGACCCTGGCCAGGGACGACCTGGACGCCGCCCGAAAGACCCTGATGGACATTCTGAGTAACTACCAGGGCTTCAAAAATAACCGGGTCATTTTGGTTTTCGACGCCTATAAGGTGCCGCAAGGCACCGGCTCGGTGGTGAAGTACCACAACATTCACGTGGTCTATACCAAGGAGGCGGAGACGGCGGACAGCTATATCGAGAAGGCCAGCTACCGGCTCTCCCAGGAGGGAGTCCGGGTGCGGGTGGCCACCTCCGACGGCCCGATCCAGTTTATTATTCTGGGCCACGGAGCCCTGCGCATGTCCGCCCCGGAGCTGCGCGGCGAAGTGGAGCAGGCCCGGGTGGAGATCGCCAATATCCTGAAACGGAACAATATGAAGCTCCCCTCCGGCCCGGTAAAGGCTGCCTTTGAGAAGGCCCGGGGGGAAAGGGACGACCTTTCGGTATCAGAACGCGGAAAGAGGGAACAGCGATGACGGTAAAGCAGCTGGAATATGTTTTGGCGGTGGCACAATGCGGCTCGCTGAGCAGGGCCGCCGCGAGACTCTATGTGGCGCAGCCCACCCTGTCGGAAATGATCCAGAACCTGGAGCGGGAGCTGGGCTTCAGCATTTTTGCCCGCAGCCGCTCGGGCATGACCTTGACGGCCGACGGAGAGATGTTTGTGACGGACGCTCAGTCTGTGATCGAGCAGATGCGTTATCTGGAGCAGCGATATGAAAAGCACAGCGAAGAATGTCACCGCTTTTCTATGAGCTCCACCCACTTTTATTTTACAGAGGCCGTATTTGCGCGCATAGCCAGGGAACTGGAGGGAAAATGCAGCCTCCGGCATCTGGACAGCAGAAAGCTGGATGTGATCGAGGAGGTGGCCCGGGGGGTCAGCGAGTTGGGGATCCTCAACTACTATGAGGAGGACAACAACCGCGGCCACATCCTCCGGGAGTTAAAAAACCGCGGGCTGGAATATCATGTGCTGGGCACCCTGACACCCGCGGCCTTTCTCTCCGTCCGCCATCCTCTGGCGAAGCGGAAGACCTTGAAAATGGAAGAGTTGAAGTCATATCCTCGGTGTACCTTCTTTCAGGGCCCGCTGATCCCACGGCAGTTTTCTGAGGAGTGGTTTGAGGAAGGGGGATGGGATAGAGAGCTGGTAGTCCAGGACAACGGAGCGGTGACCATTTTGCTTCAGGAGACCGACTGCTTTTCCATTGGGAGCGGGATCATTCCCGAGGTATTTCAAAAGCTGGGGCTCACCACAGTCCCTGTGGAAGATATCTCCGATAATACCATTATCTGGATTAAAAAGAGGAACCACGAGCTCTCGGCCATCGGAAGACGGTGCGTGGAGTTGTGCAAAGAGGAGATCAAGAGGGCCAGGGAGAGCCAGTTATCTATATAAGATAGATAACTATAGAATTTTCCTATGAAAACCCTTTGGATTTTCCAGTTTTATTTTTTCCGCAAATACGAGTACAATGTGGAAAATAGTTGTTTACGGACACTGACAAGAAAGAACGATGCGTCTTCGTACCCTTTCCAGTTGCTGTCTTGGTGACAGACAAAGGCGTCTGAAGACGCGTTTTTTCACCCCTATACTTTATCACCGCAAAGTGGAAAAGTGAAAAGTAAACAACAAATAAAGTGATGGAAAAGAGGAGACAAAATGAAAAAAGTGATGGCATCCCTGCTCAGCTGCGCAATGCTGCTGAGCGTACTGTCCGGTTGCGGCGGACAGGCGGGCTCCGACGGAAAAAAGGGCGGCGATGAAAAGAGCGTCACACTGAAGATCCACTGCGATTATACGGAGGATCACCCCACGGCCCAGATCCTGGCCCAGTTTTGTGAGAAGGTCAGCGAGGCCACCGACGGCACCCTGACCGTGAAGCCCTATTATGCCGGCTCTCTGGGAGATTACACCACCGTGTTTGACGAAGTGTCCAAGGGCAGCATCGACATGACCTTTGGCTGTAACTCCACCACCTTTGGACAGGCGCTGAACATCTGGAATATGCCCTATCTGGCAGCCACCTGGGAGGAGGCCAGCGAGCTGTTTGCCCCCGGCTCCTACGTCAACGACACCATGACCAAGCTGTGCGACGATGTGGGGATCAAGCTGCTGGGCCTGCATCTGGTGGGCGCCGGCGGTCTGGCGGGCACAAAGATGCCCACGGACTGGGACGTCTGGGGCGCCAACCACAGCTTCGTGCTCCGGGTGCCCAACAGCGATACGGTTTCCGTGCCCATGGCCGCCATGGGCTACCAGGTTCAGGCGGTCAACTGGTCTGAGCTTTTCACCTCTGTACAGA
This sequence comes from Vermiculatibacterium agrestimuris, assembly GCF_943193085.1. Lineage (NCBI taxonomy): Bacteria > Bacillati > Bacillota > Clostridia > Eubacteriales > Oscillospiraceae > Vermiculatibacterium > Vermiculatibacterium agrestimuris. Next base: position 16,995 of record NZ_CALPCU010000020.1, read on the forward strand.
CCGGCGTGGTGGACGGCTTTGTGGGCGGACATCCCCCTGTCTGCTATGACCAGTTCCGGGACGTGATCAAGTACTACATCCAGATCAACAATTTCTTTGAGGTGGCCACCGTCAGCATCAACAAGGAGGTCTTCGAGGGCCTGAGCGAGAACCAGCAGAAGGCGCTGGAGGATGCGGCGGCTTGGGTGTTCGAGGAGAGCCTGGCCAAGGGCGAGGAGACCGAGAACGAATATCTGGAGAAGATGGCCGACTACGGCATTGAGGTCATCAAGCCCGACGACGCCGTGCTGGAAGAGTTTGGAGCCAAGTGCCGCGAGGAGGTCTGGCCCAAGCTGCGGGACAGCATGGGCAACGACGAGGTTTTTGACGGCCTGATCGAGAGCCTCTCCAAGTGATCTTCCGCCGCTTGCTCTGAGAAGTATACACGGAAAAAAGGGACGGATCGGGAGGGAGGTTCCTGATCCGTCCCCTGCATTCAGGGAGGAAAGTCCTATGAAAAACTTTGTGAAGTCCTTCGGCGAAAAACTGCTGAAGGCGGAGCACGTTGTGGTGGTGGTCTGCTGCATTGCCATGGTGCTTTTGGTGTTTATCACAGTGCCCATGCGCCGTATGTTTAAGGTGAGCATTTTGGGCCTGGAGGAGCTCATCATGCTCTTTGCCTTTGGGATCTACTTTATTGGCGGGGCTTTGGGCAGCAAGGAGGAAACTCAGATCACCGCCGATGTGATGAGCCTCTTTATCAAGGATCAGAGAAAGATGCTGCTGCTGCGCGCGTTCCAGAACCTTGTGGACGCGGTGCTCATCGGCATTTGCGCGGTGCTCTCCACCCAGGAGATGATCTTTGTGCTGGGAGAGGGGAGCCGGACTACGGGCCTGAAGCTGCCCATGTGGATCGTGTATACCATTATTCTGATCGGCCTGTTTTTGATGTCCTTTTACGCGCTGGCCCACTGCGTCAGATATTTTCAAAAATTCCGCCATTATGGGGAAACCGGAGAGGAGGGGCAGAGATGAGCGCACCTGTTATGATCGCCATCGTCCTTTTGATCGTCTTGCTGATGGTGGGGATCCCTGTTCCCGCCGCCTTCTTCGGTACCACCCTTTTCCTGGTGTTTTCCTGTGGCTATTCCCTGGATTTTCTGGTGCCCTACGCCTATTCCAAGACCAGTAACTTTGTGCTTCTGGCGATCCCTCTGTTCATCATAGCCGGAGGGATCATCGAGCGCAGCGACCTGGGCGCCCATCTGGTGAACTTTGTCAATCTGCTGGTGGGCAGGGTGAAGGGCTCGCTGGGCATGGTGGCGGTCATCGCCTGCGCCCTGTTCGGCTCCGTCACCGGCTCCGCCTGTGCCACCATGTCTGTGATCGGCTCCATCATGTGGCCGCGGATGGAGCAGGCGGGCTACAGCAAGGGAAAGTCCGCCGCCCTCATTTCCAGCAGCTGTCTGCTGGGTGGATTGATCCCGCCCAGCTCCCTGATGATCATGTACGCGTGGCTGGCCAAGGAGTCCGTGCTCAAGTGCTTCCTGGCAGTGCTTGGCCCGGGCCTTCTGATGACGGCGATGTTCTGTGTGGCCTATTTCTTTATGGTGCGCAAGGACGAGGGGATGGAGGTGGCGCAAAAGCTGCCGAAGACCGAGTTCAAGCGGGAATTTAAGGTGCGGCTGGTAAAGTTCATCCCCGCCATCATCTTTCCCATCATTATTCTGGGCGGTATCTATTCCGGGATCATGACCGCCACGGAGTCCGCCGCCGTCTCCCTGGTCTATGCGCTGCTGGTGGGACTTTTCATTTACCGGACGCTGACCTGGAGCAAGATCAAGGACGTGCTCATCTCCAGCGCCAACACTATCGGCGTGATCATGGTCATGCTCTTTACGGTGATGATGCTCAGCCGCATCTTTGTTATGGAGGACGTGCCCTCCATGATCATGGACGCTCTGGGCTCCGTGGCCACCAGCAGGGTCGCAGTACTGGCCATCGTCAATATCTTTATGATCATTATTGGTATGCTGATGGACGATACCAGCGCCACCCTGCTGTGCGTACCCATCCTGCTGCCCGTGGTGGAGTCTGTGGGGGTCTCTCCCATCCACTTTGCCGCCATCGTGGCGGTAAACATCAGCCTGGGCTGCGTGACGCCGCCCTGCGCACCTTTGATGTATCTGGGCGCCCGTTTGAGCAATACCGATGTGGCCGATGTGCTCAAGCCCACCTTCCAGCTGATTTTCTGGGTGTGGCTGCCCGCCCTGATCCTGGTGACCTATGTGCCCGCCATCGCGACCTTCTTACCCTCCCTGCTGAAATGAACGGGGAAGGGGGCGCTCACACGCAGGTAAGGGCCGACAAAAGCCTGGATAGGCGGTTTGCCGCCCTTCAGGGCTGCTTTTTTGCCGGCTATGCGGGAACGTCGTTTTTCTCCTACCTTCTGCTGCAGAAGGGCGTCTCCAATGTGCTGATCGGCATGCTGGGCGGGCTGACGTCATGTGTCAGCACACTGGTGCAACCGGTGTGGGGGCTGCTGTGTGACCGCCGCCGCTGCTACCGGAGCTTCTATCTGCTCAGCGCCGCCGCCATGCTGGTCGTGTATACGTGGATCATCCGGGCGGGCACAACGGCGGAACTGGCGGTATGCGCGGCATTGTCGGGAATGTTCATCAACTGTATTCAGAATATGGGCAACGGCTGGGTGGCCGCCCTCAATGCCCAGGGGCGCGCCGTCAATTATGGCGTCTCCCGCAGCTGCGGCAGCCTGGCCTTCGCCATTATGGCCGTGGCGCTGGGCTGGGCACTTGAACGCTTTGGGCATAGAGGCCTGGTGGGCGGAATGACCCTGGCTGGACTGTGCTGCGCCGCGGTCTCCTCTACCATCCCCAGACCCAAGGCGCTGCCGCGCACGGCGGAGGACGCCCCAGGGCCCGGCATGGGGGAAGGGCTGCGGGTGCTGACAGGGCAGCGGGAATATATGCTTGTGGTGCTCAGCGGCTTTTTTGCCATGGCCGGTGTGGCCGGGATCAACGCCTACTTTTCCGCCTATTTGGCCATCATGGGGGCCGGCGCTACGGCGGTGGGCGTGGGCAACTTTGCCTACGCCATTGCCGAGGTGCCCTTTATGTTTTTGTCCAGAGCCCTGCTGGAGCGTTTTTCCTTTCGGCGGCTTTTTACCGTCTGTCTGCTCGCTCATGCGCTTCAGTGTGCGCTGGTGGGGCTTTCGCCAAACTATACCTGCGCCATTTTGGCCATGCTGCTTCAGGGCTTGAGCTTCGGGACTCTGGTGCCCTGCCTGCAGAGCTATACCGCCGGCCATGTGGACGCCCGGTACACCGCCATGGCTCAGCTGTTCACCTCATCTGTAAGCCTGAGCGCGTCTATGGTCTTTGGCAGCCTGGCGGCCAGCCTTTTGAGCGTTTGGCTTCCGCTGCCCGCCGTGTTTCTTGCCCTCTCTTTGCTTCCGCTGGGCGGGGGGCTGGCTTTTTGGTTCGGTGTGGGCGCAAAGGGCGGAGAACAGGCAGAATAATTTTTCAGGAGGAGAAGTATGGAGCTTCATAATGTGATCCCCAGCGACCGGATCCCGGAGCTGTTCAGCGTGAAGGATCGGGTGTGCTTTATCACCGGCGCCGGCGGCTTGGGTGAGAGCTTTGCCGCGGCCTTCGCGCACAACGGCGCCAGGGTGGCTCTGGCCAACCGCACCAGGGAAAAGGCCGACAGGGTGTGCGCGGAGCTGACAAAAGAGGGCTGTGTGTGCAGAAGCTACGCCCTGGATGTGCGCAGCGCGGAGGACTGTCAACGGGTCACCCAGCAGATCGAAAAGGACTTTGGCCGCATTGATATCTTGATCCATACCGCGGCGGTGGCCCGAACCTGCGATACGCTGGATCCCGATGAGGAGGAGCTCAAGGATACCCTCCAGACCAATCTGCTGGGCAGCATCCACATCGACAAGACCGTCAGTGAGGTGATGGTACGCAACGGGTTCGGCCGCATCATCAACATCAACAGCATCGACGCCTTTTCCGTCAACTGTGTAGACGGAATGTCCTATGCCTGCAGCAAGGCGGCGCTGATGCAGGCCACCAAGAACTTCGCGGTGAGCCTGGCGGATAAGGGCGTGACCGTCAACGGCATCGCGCCGGTGTGGATCTGGACGCCTATGATGGCCAAGCGGCCCGGGGACTATATGAAACAGGCGGCCGCCTCCATCCCCATGGGGCGGGTGTCCTATGCCGAGGACTATCTGGGAATGGTCTTCTTTCTGGCCAGCGCGGCCAGCAGCTATGTCACTGGGCAGACCTTCCTGGTAGACGGCGGCTGGAGCGTGAGCCGGGTATTTGAGTATCAGGACAGCTGAGGGGAGCGGCGGCCCATAGCTGAAGAGGAAAGGGGAAAATAGCGGTATGCTTGGAGAAAAGCTCAGGCAGCATCGAAAGCGCTTTGGGTATACCCTTCAGGAGCTCTCGCAAAAGACCAATCTTTCAGTGGGATACCTCAGCAACATTGAACGGGACGCCGCCAGCCCTACCATTGCCACCCTGGATATCCTCTGCAACGCGCTGCGGGTGGACATCGTAGAGCTTTTGAAGGCGGATCGGAGCCCCTCTCCCCTGGTGAGGAAAGGAGAGCGCCGCCGGATCTACGCCCAGCAGGACGGGGTTTTGGAAAACGTGGCGGTGGAGAATGATCTCTACCGCTGCACCTGCTATACGATGGATCCGGCGTTTCGGGACTGGATCAAGGTGCCTGCCGGAGACAGCCGGGGGATCCTGTGCTATCTGATCTCCGGGCGTATGGAGCTGGTGATGGAGGATGAGGGCTATGAGATGGAGGAAGGGGACTGCCTCTTTATTCCGCCCCACGCCGCCCACAGCTTTCGCCGGCGGGACGAGGGGCCCTGCGTGAGCCTGTGGTTTTATTCCTCCGGCCTGAGAACCTGATCTTTTTTTCATGAAAATGAAAAAGAGATGGGCGAACTATCACAATATCTCATTTTTGAAAAAGAAAATTGACTTTTGTCCGGACTAAAATTATAGTAAAAACAGCATGAGAGGACGCATGGAGGAAAAGGTTGGCATGAAGCAGTTGACAGGCTGCGTGGGGGGCATACAAAAATACTCCACCTCTGACGGGCCGGGGATCCGGACGTCGGTCTTTTTAAAGGGGTGCCCCCTGCGGTGCCGCTGGTGCCACAATCCAGAGCTGCTTGAGCGGGAGCGGCAGTTTCTATTTACTGCCCAGAAGTGCATCGGCTGCGGCAACTGCGTCAAAGCCTGTTCCACCGGAGCGCTGCGGCACCTGGGGCAGCGGGTGGAAATTGACCCTGAACGGTGCAGGCGCTGCTATTCCTGTGTGGAGTATTGCTACAGCGAGGCTCTGCGCCTGGCGGGCGAGGAGATGACGGTGGAGCAGGTCATCACGCTGGTTCGGCAGGATAAGGGCTACTATGAGCGTACCGGCGGCGGCATGACCATCAGCGGCGGAGAGCTGCTCATGCAGTGTGACTTTGCCGAGGCTCTGCTGGACGCGGCCAGAGACGAGGGGATCGGCGTGGCGCTGGATACCTGTGGCTTTGGCGACGGAGACCGGCTGTACCGTATGGCCCAAAAGGCCGACTATATCCTCTATGACATGAAGTCCATCGACGACCAGGTGCATCAGAGGGCCACCGGACGCTCCAACAAGCTGATCCTGGAAAATCTGATCCGGCTGGCGGACGCCCCGGAGATCAACGGAAAGATCTGGATGCGGATGCCCCTGATCCAGGGGCTCAACGATACCGAGGACATCATTCGGCGTACCGCCGAGTTTTACGAAGAGCACCGCCTGACCTACGTGACGCTCTTCCCATACCATGAATTGGGGATATCCAAATACAAGAGCCTGGGTCAGGACTATGAAAATTTCGCACCCCCCGACAGCGCCCGGCTCCATGAGATACGCAAGCTGTTTCAGGAGCATGGGATCAGGACTGATATCCTGGGGGAAGAGATCCAGTAAAAGGAGGCGGACACCTTGAGCGAGGTCGTGAATACCAGCAAGATCAGCGAGCTGTTTTCCCTGGAGGGAAAGGTAGTGCTGGTGGTGGGAGCCGGCGGGCTGGGAGCCTATATCGGACGGGGAATGGCCATGAACGGCGCCCGGGTCATTTTTACCAACACCACCTTGGGTAAGGCGGAGAAGGTTCAGGCCGAGATGAAGCAGGAGGGCCTTTCCTGTGATATTTACCAGCTGGACGTCACCGACGACGCGCAGGTGCGCGCGGTGGTGGCGGCCATTGCCGGCAAGTATGGACGGATCGACGTGCTTGTCAACACAGCCGGGATCGGCGCCCACTCCGAGCCGGAGAACTATCCCCCTGAGGTAGTCCGCCAGGTGGTGGATGTGAACCTCAACGGCACAATCTTCATCTGCCGGGAGGTGGGGAAGGTGATGATGGAACAGGGAGGCGGCAAGATCATCAACATCGGCTCCATTGCGGGGGCTTACTGCCACACCTATCTGTCCATGCCCTATGAGTGCTCCAAGGCCGCGGTTCATCAGCTTACCCGCTCCTTGGCGGTGACCTGGGCAAAGTATAACATCGACGTTAATTGTATCGCGCCTACCTGGGTCTATACGCCCATGCTGGAGGGCTTCCAGGGGGACACCTATCAGCGTATTATTGAGCAGCATCCCGCGGGACGCATTGCCGAGCCCAGCGACTTTTTGGGACTGGCTATTTATCTGTCCACCTCCGCCTCCAACTATGTCACCGGCCAGGTGATCTATGTGGACGGCGGCTGGACAGGCGGAAGACCGCTTGACATTCCTATGGAGCAGCGCCACGTGCGCTGAATAGACCATTTGATGTGATTGGAGGAGACTACGATGACGGAACGAGTGCAAAAATTGCGTAAGCAGCTGCTGGGCGTAAAGCCCGCCCTGAGTATAGAGCGGCTTCGCCTGGAGACGGAGGCGGCCAAGATGTTCTCCGGCGCCCCCACCCCCATTTACCGGGCCAAGATTCTGGAGTACGTATTCCAGCATAAGAGCGTGAAGATCTATGACGGCGAGCTGCTGGTGGGCACCGTCACCGAGAAGGTTCGGGCGGCGGACATCTTCCCGGAGTATGCTTCGGGCAAGCTGTGGCTCTATGAGACCCTGCCTATGATCTCTGAGCGGCCCCATGATCCTTTTGAGATCTCCCCTGAGGAGGTAGCCGAGGCGGTGGAGCTGCTCCACTACTGGGACGGCAAGGCCACTGAGGAGCTGACCCTGTCTCACATTCCCCAGTATCTGCTGGATCATGAGAATGCCGGGGTCTATAAGTCGGGCAACAAGGGCAGCGTGTCGGGCCACGTACATCCCAACTATCAGCGGATGATGAAGGGCGGCTTCCGTGCCCAGATCGACCGCTGCAAGGCTCTGATCGAAGAGGCGGCCTCCACCGGAATGACGGTGGAAAAGATCCATCAGGTGGAGTACTGGGAGGCCACGATTATCGTACTGGAGGCCTTTATCGGCTATGCCCACCGCCTGGCGGACGAGGCTGACCGCCAGGCCGCCGGCTGCGCCGACCCGGTGCGCGCACAGGAGCTGCGGCAGGTTGCCGGCATCTGCCGCAAGGTACCGGAGAATCCCCCGGAGACCTTCCGCGAGGCCCTGCAGTTCCAATGGTTCATTGAGATGGGGCTGAATGTGGAGGCCAACTCCTACGCCACCGGCCTGGGCCGTTTTGACGTGAACCTGGGCCATTACCTGGAGGCCGATAAGGCCAGGGGGCTCATTACCGACGAGGAGGCCAAGGAGCTGCTGGAGCTGCTGTTTATCAAGGTCACCGCCATCGTCAACATGAGCGATAACTACTACAGCCGTGCCGATGCGGGCTATCCCATGTGGCAGATCCTGATGATTGGCGGCGTGGACGCCAACGGCGACGATGTGACAAACGACCTTTCTTATCTGGTGCTGGACGCCGCCAGCGAGGTCAAGCTGGCCCAGCCCGCTGTGGCCATGCGCGTCCATGACGGCACGCCGGAGGCCCTGTTCCGCAAGGGGATCGAAATGGTGCAGGACGGCCAGGCAAATCCCGCCTTCTTCAGCGATAAGGTGGCCATGGAGCAGGTGCTGGATAAGGGCGGCTCTCTGGAGGAGGCCCGCAATTGGGTCATCATCGGCTGCATCGAGCCCCACCCCGGCATGGGCAACACCGACGGCAGCCCTGTGGGCGGCTATGTCAGCGCCCCCAAGTGCCTGGAGATGGCCCTTCACAACGGTGTTGATCCGGTCACCGGCATGAAGCTTGGCCTGGAGACCGGCGACCCCACTACCTTCACCTGTAAAGAGGATCTGGTGGAGGCGGTGAAGAAACAGGTTTGCTACGCCTGGGAGCTGCTGACCCGTGAGCACTGTATCTCCCAGTCCATCCAGACCAACCTGCCCGCCATCTACGCCTCCTCTCTCATCGACGGCTGTATTGAGAAGGGCAAGTCCATTCAGGAGGGCGGCCCAGTCCACTGCTATGTGAATACGTTTATCTGCGGTCCCGCCACGGTGGGCGACTCCATCGCCGCCATCGACTATGCGGTGTTCCAGAAAAAGCTGCTGACCATGGAGCAGATGATCCACCTGTGTGACACCAACTTTGAGGGCGCCGAGGATATTCGTCAGATGCTGGTCAACAAGTGTCCCAAGTTCGGCAACGACATCCCCGAGGTGGACAAGATCGTCTCCGACATTGTGGAGGCTGGCGTGACCCACGTGTGCAAGATCAAGGACGCCCGGGGCGGCTACTTCTCCCCCGGCAACCTGTCCCAGACCTACAATGTGACCCTGGGCGAGCATGTGGGGGCTACCCCTGACGGACGCAAGGCGTTCACGGCCCTCAGTGATAACGCCTCTCCCGCTATGGGCCGGGACGTGAGCGGCCCCACCGCCGCGGCCAATTCCGTGGCCCATCTGAATCAAAAGGTCTGCCACGGCGGCGTGCTCTACAACCTGCGCTTTGACCCCCGGGGCGTGGCGGGAGAGAGCGGCGTGCAGATCATCGGCGGCGTGGTCAAGGAGTTTATGGAGGGCGGCGAGCACATCCAGATCAATGTGGTAGACGACGCCACCCTCCGGGCCGCCCAGGTGCATCCTGAGGACTACCGGGATCTGGTGGTTCGTGTGGCGGGCTACATGGCCTACTTTACCGAGCTGGACAAGGGCGTGCAGGACATTATCATTGCCCGTACCGCCCACTGCTCCTGAGTCAAAGAGATCTGCCACGGTAAGCGCTTACATGTGAAAATGCCAAAAGAAAAGGGCGCGGTTCTTTTGAACCGCGCCCTTTTTTATTGTCTGTTCAGTCGGGAATGTACTCCCGTACCCGGAGCTTGGCCCCCAGACTTTCGGCCAGCTTGCGGCAGGCTTCGATGTCCGCCTCCGTCTTGTCCTTGTTGACGATGGTCATGACCACCGAGGGGACGTACTGGGCCGCCTTTTTGGTGAACTCCAGCATGTCCGTCCAGCCCTGCTCGCCGGTGGAGGGTTGGGTGACGGCGGTGTACTCGGCCTGAGTGGCGCCGTTGAGGGAGACGGAGATGATGTCCACCCGGCCGGAGAGCTCGGGGGTGATGTCCCGGCCCAGGATGCGGTTGGCGTGGCCGTTGGTGTTGATGCGCACCGGGGGGAGCTTCACCCCCCGCTTTTTCAGCTCGTCAATGAGCCAGGCGTCATCTTCCCAGCGGAACATGGGCTCTCCAAAGCCGCAGAACACCAGCTCCCGGTACCGGCTCATGTCCCGGGCGAGCAGATCGTCCAGGGCCTCCTGGCGGCTGGGCTCGTGCTCCAGCCACAGGTCGTCGGCGTAGATGCTGCCCTTGTGGCCGTTGTGCCGCAGGCAGAACACGCAGGCGCAGTCGCACTTGTTGGTCAGGTTGACGTAGAGGGAGCCCTCGTACTCATAGGAAATGGTCATCATAGAGAAGTGTCCTCCAATCCAAAGAATTTCAGTCCGTTCCGGAAGGTGGCCTCCGCCACCTCTTCCGTGGGCAGGCCCTTTACCTGGGCCACGGTCTCTGCTACCCGGTAGACATAGCCCGAGTCGCACCGCTGTCCCCGGAAGGGCTCCGGGGCCATGTAGGGGGAATCGGTCTCGATCATAATGCGCTCCAGAGGGGCCGCCTCAATGACCTCCAGGGCCCGCCGGGCGTTTTTGAAGGTGACGTTTCCGGTAAAGGAGACGTACCAGCCCAAGGAGAGCACCACCTTGGCGTCCTCGGCGGAGAGGGCGCAGCAGTGGAACACCCCCCGTGCACCGGGGTGGGCGCGGACGATGTCCACGGTGTCCTTGTGGGCGTCCCGGTCGTGGACGATGGCGGGTAAGTCCAGCGCCTCGGCCAGGGAGAGCTGGGCGTCGAAGAAGTCACGGGAGCGCTTTCGCTCCTCCGGGGTCTTCACCCAGTAGTAGTCCAGGCCGATCTCCCCCACCGCCACACACTTGGGGTGGGCGCACAGAGCCCTGACCTTGTCCAGGTCGGAAAGCTCCGCTCCCTCCAGGTTTTCCGGGTGGAGCCCGGCGGCGAAATAGAGGAAGGGGAACTGCTCGGCCAGCGCCAGGCTCTGCCGGGAGGAGGGGAGGTCGCATCCCGGGCAGACCACCCGCTCCACCCCCTTGCCGGGGAGGGCGGCGAGCACCTGGGCGCGGTCGGGATCAAATTTGTCGTCGTAATAGTGGGCGTGGGTGTCGAACAGACGCATGGGGCCTCACCTCAAAAGCAGGGTACCTCTATGATACCCGTTTCCGCCGGGGTTTGCAAGCCCCTTACAGGGCCAGCCGCCGCTTCAAGCCCACCTTGTCCAGGCCGCCGGCCAGGACAAGGAACACCGCACCGCTGGCCACCCCCTGGAGAAGGGTGCCCAGAAACTGGGGCAGGAAGGCGCTCCAAAGGCCGGTAAAGGCCACGTTCACCAGCCCATAGAGGGCAGGGGAGAGCAGTCCGGAGACCACCACCGCCGCCAGGTTCCGGCGGGAGAGCAGCGTCTCGTCCTTCCGGGTGAAGGGCAGGCAGATGAGGGCCTTGATGAAGAATGTGGGCAAGGCCCACATGGGGGCGGTGAGCAGGTCGGCCAAGGCGCCTCCCACAGCCCCCGCCGCCATGGCCCAGGGCAGAGGCAGCAGGCAGGCCCCCAGGTAGATGAGGGCGTCTCCGATGTGGATATATCCTCCGGTGGGCAGGGGAAAGTGGAGAATATAGGCGGTGGTCACCGTGACGGCGGCGGCGAAGAGGGCCGAGAGCACCAGTGTCTGAAGCTGTTCGTTTCTTTTCATAAAAAAGACCTCCTTGACGCCCGGGCGGGTTTCTGCTATCATCATAGCAAAAACTGGCCCTTTTGAAATATCCAGTTTCAAACTTTTTTAAGGGGTCAGATGGGAGGCTGTTATGACCGAGTTGACGCCCCGCTTTGAGGAGGGGAGCCCCCTCTATGACCAGCTCTACCGCTATATCGTGGCCCAGATCCGCTCCGGGGCCCTCCCGGCGGGGGAGAAGCTGCCCTCCAAGCGGGCTCTGGCGGAGCATCTGGGGGTGAGCCTGACCACAGTGGAAAAGTCCTATGGACTGCTCACGGCGGAGGGATATCTGGAGTCCGCTCCCCGCAGCGGCTACCGGGTGACCCCCGCCCTGACCATGATCCCCACGGAGCCGCCCCCCGCCCCGCCGCGGCCCCGGCAGCGGCAGCAACTCAGCGAGCTGTTTTCCACTTCGGCGGTGGACACCTCGGTATTTCCCTACGCCACCTGGGCACGGCTGAGTAAGGAGGCGGTCTATGACAGCCCCGACCTGCTCCAGCGGGGAGAGGGCCAGGGGGACTGGGGCCTGCGGGGCACCCTGGCGGGCTTTCTCCACCAGTACCGGGGGGTGAACTGCACCCCGGAGCAGGTGGTGCTGGGGGCGGGGCTGGAGGGGCTGATGTGGGTGCTGCTCCAGCTCCTTCCCCGGGCGGTCTTCGCCCTGGAGGATCCGGGCTACGCTTCCCTGCGGCGGCTGCTGGACAATCTGGGACGGCCCTATGTGCCGGTGCCGGTGGACGAGCGGGGGATGAGCGGGGCGGCCCTGGCGCGCTCCGGGGCCGATGTGGCCTACGTCACCCCCTCCCATCAGTTCCCCCTGGGGGTGGCCACCCCGGTGGCCCGGCGCAGCGAGCTGCTGCGGTGGGCCTATGAAAAACCGGGGCGGTACCTCATTGAGGACGACTACGACTCCGAGTTCCGCTACGCCTCCCGGCCCATCCCCGCCATGCAGGGGCTGGACGAGGGGGGACGGGTCATCTATGTGGGTACCTTTTCCCGGACGGTGGCCCCCTCTATCCGGGTGGCCTATCTCATTCTGCCCCCGGCGCTGGTGGAGGTCTATCAGGCCAAGTTCGGCCACGCCGCCGCCACCGTGTCCCGGTTCGAGCAGGAGGCCCTGCGGCGGTTTTTGGCCTCCGGGGCCTACAGCCGCCACCTGCGGCGGGTAGGGAACCTCTACCGGAGGCGGCGGGACGCCCTGGTCTCCGCCCTGGCGGACTGGGGGGAGATCCGGGGGGCGGATGCAGGGCTCCACCTGCTGTTCACCCTCCCCGGCCGGGAGGAGCGGGAGCTGGTGGAGCGGGCCGCCGGGGCAGGGTTTCGGGTGCGGGGTCTGGGCGAATACTGCCTGCAGGCCCGGCCCCGGCCGGGCACGCTGGTGCTGGGCTTCGCCGGACTGCCGGAGCAGGAGGCCCCCCAGGCGGTGGCGGCTCTCCGCCGGGCCTTTGAGCAATAAGGAAGGCCGCTCTCGGAAGAGAGCGGCCTTATGCTTCGCCGTCGATGAGGTACTGGTAGCTGACCTGAAAGAGCTTTGCAATGGCTTGTATTTCCAAATCTGTCACATATCTTTTGTTTGTCTCAATACGGGTGATGACATTCTTATCCATATCTACGCCGATGAGTTGAAGCTGATACGCCAAATTCCGTTGTGACCAACCCTTGCCTTCACGCAAAGCTTTGAGCCGCTGGCCGATCAGATTCTTCTCTCCGGTCTTTGTCCGTGGTTTTGGCATATCCTCACTTCCCTCTTGTCTCATTTTTTGCACTTCCCCTTGATTTTAATCGAGATGAGTGGTACAATCGGTTGTAAAAGTGAGACAGGGGGGAAAATCTATGCCAAAGAAAGAGCGGGATTCGCTGTTCGTTGAGATGTTCCGAAAGGCAAAGCCCTTTGAAGAGGGTATGTATTATCAATCGGAACACTTTCAGGCGCTGGAGGGTGAATATGCCTACTGGGACATAGAACTGCAAAAGCGCTGTGACGGCGACCTGCGGAAGATCAAGGAACAGCTGACGGTACTGAGAACCTCCATGGAGCCCTACCGGGACTACCACTATTTTGTGCAGGGCATCGACCAGATGATCGAGTATCTCCGGGCAAGACTTCCGATTTTGGATTCGATCATAGAAGGTGTAAATCTCAATGAGACAGAAAAAGAACCACTCCAATGAGGAGCGGTTCTTTTCTTCTTGACATATCGAACGGATGTATTATAATAAGAGGTACAAACGTTCGATGATGGAGGCCGGGACATGGATATGATGGACAAGCTGACCATATTGGCCGACGCCGCCAAATACGACGCCGCCTGTACCTCCAGCGGCGTCGCCAGGGGCGGGGCGCGCGGGGGCATCGGCTCCGCCTCCAACTCCGGCTGCTGCCATACCTTTTCCGCCGATGGCCGGTGCGTGTCTCTTTTGAAGGTGCTCATGACCAACCACTGCTGTTACGACTGCGCCTACTGCGTCAACCGCCGCTCCAACGACCTGCCCCGGGCGGCCTTCACTCCCCGGGAGCTGTGCGAGCTGACCATCCAGTTTTACCGCCGCAACTATATCGAGGGGCTGTTTTTGTCCTCGGCGGTGCTGAGAAGCCCCGACTACACCACCGAGCGGATGATCGCCGCCCTGCGGCTGCTGCGCACCGAGTACCGCTTCAACGGCTATATCCACGCCAAGGCCATCCCCGGGGCGGATCCGGGGCTTACCTACCAGCTGGGCCTGCTGGCTGACCGGCTGAGCGTGAACATCGAGCTTCCCTCAGAGGCGTCCTTGAAGCTGCTGGCCCCGGAGAAGAAAAAGGAGGCCATTCTGGCCCCCATGGCCCAGATCCGGGACGGCAGCGAGCAGTCCAAAGCGGAGCTGAAGCTCTACCGCCACGCCCCTAAATTCGCCCCGGCGGGGCAATCCACCCAGATGATCGTGGGGGCCACCCCGGAGACCGACCGGCACATCCTGCGCCTGAGCGCCGGGCTCTACAAAAACTACGGCCTGAAGCGGGTGTTTTTCTCCGCTTACATGCCCGTGTCCAGCTCCAAGCTGCTTCCGGCGGCGGAGGGCTTCAAGCCGCCCCTGCTCCGGGAGCACCGGCTCTACCAGGCGGACTGGCTCATGCGCTTTTACCGGTTCCAGCCCGAGGAGCTGCTGGACGACGACCACCCCAACTTCGACGCCAGCCTGGATCCCAAGACCGACTGGGCGCTGCGGCACATGGAGTTTTTCCCGGTGGAGATCAACACTGCGCCCTACGAGCGCCTTCTCCGGGTGCCCGGCATCGGCGTACGGGGGGCGAAGCGGATCGTCACCGCCCGCCGGGTGGGCCCCATCACCTTTGAGGGCTTGAAGCGGCTGGGGGTGGTGATGAAGCGGTGCCAGTACTTTGTGACCTGCTCGGGGCGGATGCTCCCCGGCCTGCGCTGCTCCCCGGAGAGCGTCTACCGCCGCCTGGCGGGGCTGGAGCGGGAGGCTCTGCCGGGGCCGGAATTTGAGCAGCTCACTCTTTTTGAGGAAAAGACCGGCTGAGGAGCGTTGACGAAAGGCGAGGGAGGTGTTATTCTTGGAACAGGTCTGTTACCGCTATGACGGAGAATTTATGGGCTTTCTCACCTGTGTGTTTGAAAGCTACGTCCACAAAGAGCCCCCCGCCGCCTTCCTCACCTTTGCCGATCCCGGCGCCACCCTGTGGCCGGAGCGGGAGGTGGAGACCCATGAGCCCCACGCTCTGCGGGTCTACAACGCCCTGGGGGAGAAGGGCACCCCATTGTTTCGCCACCGGCTGGGGCGGGCCTTTCTCACCTGCCTTCCCGACAAGGAGCTCATTTTGTACGGCCTTATCCGCCGCTGTCTGGACGGGGAGGGCAAGCGGGTGGTCAGCGACCTGAGCGACCCGGCCATGGCCAAGGTGACCCTGGCCCTTCAAAAGCTCTTTACCGAGGAGGATCACCTGCGGGGCTTTGTCCGCTTTTCCGATGTGGACGGGATGCTGGTGGGGGAGATCGAGCCGAAAAACCGGGTGCTGCCCCTTATCGGCCCCCATTTTGCCGCCCGGTTCAACGGGGAAAAGATCGCCCTGTACGACCGCACCCACAGGGAGGCCTTCTTCTATGCCGACCTTCAGTGGCGTATCCTGCCTGTGGAGGAGTTCCGCATCGGCGCGCCGGGGGAGGCCGAACGGGCCTGGCGGGGGCTGTGGCGGCGGTTTTACAAGACCATCGCCATCGAGGGGCGGGAGAATCCCAAGTGTCAGGCCACTCACATGCCCAAGCGCTACCGGCATGTGATGACGGAGTTCATGGAGGACGAAACAAACGCCGCTCTTCCGGCCAAACTACCCTAAAACAGGGAGGTATTTTTTATGTATGACATTCTCATCGTGGGCGGCGGCACCGCCGGCCTCACCGCCGCCATCTATGCCAGAAGGGCGGGCAAGACCGTCCTGGCGCTGGAGGGGACGGCCTTCGGCGGCCAGATCGCCTCGTCCCCCCTGGTGGAAAACTACCCCGCCCTGCCGGCGGTGAGCGGGCTGGACTACACCAACGCCCTTCTGGGCCAGGCCAAGGCCCTGGGGGCGAAGGTCAAGTTCGGCAGGGTCACCGCCGCGGAGCAGACCGGGGAGGGCTTCAAGCTCACCGCAGGGAAGCGGGAGTACGAGGGCAAAGCCCTCATTTTGGCCACGGGGGCCAGCCACCGGAGGCTGGGCCTTCCCAATGAAGAGGCCCTCACGGGCCGCGGGGTGAGCTACTGCGCCACCTGCGACGGGGCTTTTTTCAAAGATAAGGACACGGCGGTGGTGGGAGGCGGCGACAGCGCCCTCCAAAGCGCCATTTTCCTCTCCAACATCTGCCGCCGGGTGACCCTTATCCACCGCCGGGATACCTTCCGGGCGCAGGACGCCTATGTGAAGGCGGTGGGGGAGCGGGAGAATGTGGAGCTGGCGCTGAACAGCCAGGTCACCGCCCTCCACGGGGAGAGCGCCCTGACAGGGGTGAGCGTCACCGGCAGGGACGGCTCGGTCAGGGAGCTGGCGGTGGCCGGCCTGTTTGTGGAGGTGGGCCAAATCCCGGACAACGGGCCCTTCGCCGCTTTGGCGGAGCTGGACGAGGGGGGCTATTTCCGCGCTGGGGAGGACTGCCTGACCCGCACCCCCGGGGTCTTTGCCGCGGGAGACTGCCGGAGCAAGACCCTGCGCCAGCTCACCACCGCCGCCGCCGACGGCTCAGTGGCCGCCACCGCCGCCTGCGCCTGGCTGGACGGGACAGCTCAGGAAAAATAAACGATAAAAAGCGATGCTATTTTGTAAAATAGCATTGCTTTTTGTTTGAAGAATGTGTAAACTGAGAGTATAAACTCCGGGGTCATCCCGGGGCACACCAGAAAGGAGCGATTTGAAATGAAGTATCGTTTCCGCAAGTTCCTCTCAGGCGCGCTGGCCGTCACCATGCTGGCCGGTATGCTTCCCGCCGCCTTTGCCGCTGAGGAAGGCAAGCACCTTACCGTCATCGGTACCACCGACCTCCACAGCAACATCTGGGGGTTCTCTTACGAGGACAATAAGGAGACAGCCAACAACGGCATGGCCCGGGTGTACACCTATCTCCAGCAGGTTCGGGCTGAGGAGCCGAACACCGTGCTGGTGGATGCGGGCGACTTTATCCAGGGCACCATCCTCTCCGACGACATCTACAACAAGGCCGAGGGGGATCACCCGGTGATCACCGCCATGAATGCCATGGACTATGACGCTGTGGTCCTGGGCAACCATGAGTTCAACTCCTCCTCTTCCAGCGCCACCACCAGCGGTGTGAGCGGGATCGAGCTGATCCAGCGCATCGAGAAGCTCTCCGAGGCCCCGGTGCTGGCCGCCAATATCAAGTTTAAAAACGGCGATCACTTTGCCGACGAGTACACCATCGTGGAGCGCGACGGCGTGAAGATCGGCATTATCGGCCTGGGCAACCCCGACATCCCCCGCTGGGAGGGCGAGAAGGTGGACGAGCTGACCTTTGAGGCCGTCGGCACCGCCGCCCGCCGTGTGGTGGACGAGATCAAGGACCAGTGCGACGTGCTCATCGCCGTGACCCACGTGGGCGTCAACGCCGAGTACGACGAGGACAACGGCAGCGACGCCGCCGCCAAGATCGTGGAGCTGTGCCCCGAGATCGACGTGCTCATGGTGGGCCACCAGCACATCACTGTCAACGACAAGATCGGCGACACCGTGGTGGGCGGCTGCCGCAACGCCGGCCGGGAGGTCGCCCGTTTTGACCTGACCCTGGACAAGGACAACAAGGTCACAGACGCCAAGGTGGAGATCGTCCTCATGGACGAAGTTACCCCCAGCGAGGAGCTGCGCGCCATCCCCTTCATCAAGGAGGCTCACGAGGCCACCATCAACTACATCCAGGGCGGCGGCTCTGGTGAGGAAGGCGGCGAGGGCGGTTCCGGCCTGGGCACCACCACCGCCAAGTTCCAGCCCCTCAATGAGATCCGCTCCCTGCCCGAGGGCAAGCTGCGCGACACTGCCGTGATGGACCTTATTAACACCGTCCAGCTGGAGAACTCCGGGGCCGACGTCTCTGCCGCCGCCCTGTTCAAGGACACCAGCGACCTGCCCGAGGGCAGCATCAACTACGGCAATATCTTCGATATCTATAAGTACGACAACACCCTCTACCGGGTCACTGTCACCGGCAAGGAGCTGAAGGCCTACATGGAGTGGGCCGCCGAGTGCTACAACCAGTGGGTTCCCGGGGACATCAACGTCTCCTTTGACCCCGAGTATCCCGGCTACCTCTACGACATGTTCGCCGGGGTGGACTACGAGATCAACCTGTCCAAGCCCAAGGGAGAGCGCATTGAGAACGTGATCTTCAAGGGCGAGCCGCTCAAGGACGACCAGACCCTGACCCTGGCGGTGAACAACTACCGTTACTCCTCCGCCCTGAAGGCCCGCAACCTGGTGGAAGGCAAGCGGGAGTGGGAGTCCCCCAACTCCATCCGCGACATGCTGGTGGCCTATTTTGCCGAGCACTCCCCCGTGGAGCCGCAGGTGGACAACAACTGGAAGATCACCGGGGTAGACCTGTCCATGGATGATCCCCGCCGCGCCGAGCTGGTGGAGTACATCAACCTGGGCCTGCTGGAGGCCCCCTACGACAAGAGCTACAACCTGTCCGACTACGACGCTCTGGTGGCCCAGGCCAAGGCCAATAACGTAGTGGTCAACGGCAAGGCCAGCTTCGCCGACGCGCTGGAGGCCGTGGCGGCCATGCAGGGCGGCATTGCCCCCACCTTCCGTCTGCGTGACCTGGCCTACATCCTCAAGGGCACTGAGATGGCCTTCAACGTGGAGTGGAACGACGCTGCCGCTCAGGTAGTCGTCACCAAGGGCGGCGAGTATACCGCCGAGGCTCTGCCCGCTGCCGCTGGCGGAGAGGTCAGCTATACCACCATCACCGTGCTGGTGGATGGCCAGCCTGTGGAGATCCAGGCCAGCCTGCGGGGCGGCAACTACTACGTCACCGCCGAGGGCGTCAGCGCTCTGCTGGGCGTTGAGGCCGCTGAGGTGAACGGTGTTCTGATGGTGGGCGAGATCCCCGAGCGGGCCTCCCACTAAATCGCGTCTCAAGCCATAAAAGCCCCGCCCGGACCTTGGTCCGGGCGGGGCTTTTTGTGTGAAAGAGGACCCCGGCCAGCTCTGGCCGGGGTCCTTCTTACGCTTGGCTTGAATGTTCAGCCGCCCAGGTAAGCCTTTTTTACGCTCTCGTCGTTCAGAAGCTCCGCCCCGGTACCGCTGGAGACGATCTTGCCCGTCTCCAGCACGTAGCCCCGGTCGGCCACAGAGAGGGCCATCCGGGCGTTCTGCTCCACCAGCAAAATGGTGGTGCCCGCCTTGTGCAGCTCTTTGATGATGTCGAAGATCTGCTCCACCAGAATGGGGGCCAGACCCATGGAGGGCTCATCCAGCATCATCAGCTTGGGGTCGGACATGAGGGCCCGGCCCATGGCCAGCATCTGCTGCTCGCCGCCGGAGAGGGTGCCCGCCACCTGCTTTCTTCTCTCCTTCATCCGGGGGAAGAGGTCGTAGACCCGCTGAAGGTGTGGCTCCACCTCGGCGTTGGGCCGGGTGTAGGCCCCCATCTCCAGGTTTTCCTCCACCGTCATCTGGAGGAAGACCGCCCGCCCCTCGGGCACCTGGGCCAGGCCCCGGGACACCAGGCGGTTGGCGGGAACTCCGGTGATGCTCTCCCCCTGAAAGGTGATAGAGCCGGTGCGGGAGTGGAGCAGGCCGGAGATGGTCTTCAGGGTGGTGGATTTGCCCGCCCCGTTGGCGCCGATGAGGGTGACGATCTCCCCCTCGTTTACCACGAAGGAGACCCCCTTGATGGCGTGGATGGCGCCATAGTACACATTGATGTCATTGACTTCCAGCATGGCGGACATCTCACTCCACCTCCTTCTGCTTGCCCAGATAGGCCTCGATCACGGTGGGGTTGGCCTGGATCTCGTCGGGGGTGCCCTTGGCGATGACCTGGCCGAAGTTGAGCACGCAGATCCCCTCGCAAATGCCCATGACCAGGCTCATGTCGTGCTCGATGAGGAGCACGGCGATCTGGAAGGTGTCCCGGATCTTCACGATGTTCTCCATCAGCTCGGCGGTCTCGGAGGGGTTCATGCCCGCCGCCGGCTCGTCCAGCAGCAGCAGAGAGGGATTGGTGGCCAGAGCCCGGACGATCTCCAGCCGCCGCTGGGCGCCGTAGGGCAGGCTTCCCGCCTGGTGAGCGGCCAGATCCTGCATATCGAAGATGGAGAGCAGCTCCAAAGCCCGCTCATGGGCCACTTTCTCCTCCCGCCAGTAGGCGGGCAGACGGAGAATGCCCTTGCACATGCCGTACTTGATCTGATTGTGGAGGCCGATCTTCACGTTGTCCTCCACCGACAGGTTGCTGAACAGGCGGATGTTCTGGAAGGTGCGGGCGATGCCCGCCTTGTTGACCTGCACGGTGGACATGGAGTGGGTGTCCACCCCGTCCAGCAGGATGGTGCCCCGGGTGGGCTGGTAGACCTTGGTCAGCAGGTTGAACACCGTGGTCTTGCCCGCCCCGTTGGGGCCGATGAGCCCGGCGATCTCCGTGCGGCCGATGGCCATATTGAACTCGTTGACGGCGGTGAGGCCGCCGAAGTCGATGCCCAGATGGCGGCACTCCAGAATGGGGGTCTTATCCACATCCCGCTCCGGGATGATGTTGGTGGAGGGCACCGGCACCAGCTTGGTCTTGGGACGTTCCGGCTTGCTCATTGCGCCTGGCCTCCTTTCCTTTGTCCGGCCTTGGGCCGGCCCAGCTTCTCCCGCAGGGAACCGAAGAAGCCTTGAATGGTGGGGTTGTTGGTGGCCAGCATGATGAGAATGAGCACGATGGCGTACACCAGCATCCGGTAGTCGGCAAACTGCCGTAGGGCCTCGGGCAGGATATAGAGCACCGCCGCGGCAATGATGGAGCCCCAGATGTTGCCCAGGCCGCCCAGCACCACATAGACCAGCACCAGGATGGAGGTGTTGAAGTCGAACTTGCTGGCCGCCATGTTGGAGTAGTTCAGGCCGTACAGGGCGCCCGCCGCCCCCGCCAGGGCGGCGGAGGTGACAAAGGCCATGAGCTTATACTTGGTGACGTTGATGCCCACGCTCTCCGCGGCGATCCGGTTGTCCCGCAGGGCCAGGATGGCCCGGCCCGAGCGGCTGCGGATCAGGTTGAGCACGATGACCAGGGTGATCATGATGAGAACAAAGCCGGCGGTGAAGGAGGAGATGGTGGCGGTGCCCGTGGCCCCTTGGGCCCCCTTGATGATGGCCATGCCGTCGGGGGCCATGCCGATGTCGTTGATGGTCAGGTTGCCGCTGAGGTTGAAGGCGATGTGGAGCCCCCGCTTGTCATAGCCCACCAGCAGGCAGTTGATGAGCTCCTTGATGATCTCGCCAAAGGCCAGGGTGACGATGGCCAGATAGTCGCCCCGGAGCCGGAGCACCGGCACGCCCACGATAACGCCCGCCAGGGCGGCGAAGGCGGCGCCCACAATGAGAGCCACGGCCAGCCGGGCGGGGGCGAAGGGGATGGAAGCCTGAAGGCTCTGGGCGGCGATGACGCCGGAGAAGGCGCCTACGCTCATAAAACCCGCATGGCCCAGGCTCAGCTCGCCCAGCACGCCCACTGTCAGGTTCAGGGAGACCGCCATCACGATATAGCAACAGATGGGCACCAGCATACCGGTGAGGGAGCGGCTGAGGAAGCCCTGATCCCGCAGGAGGGAGACGATGAGGAAGGCCAGGATCACGCCCAGATAGGTGGCAAAGTCCACCTTAGTGGTCTTTTTCAGACCCCGCAGCTTTTGCGATAATTTCTTCATTCCGGCCACCTCAAACTTTCTCGGGCACGTACTTGCCCAGCAGGCCGGCGGGCCGCACCAGCAGCACCACGATGAGGACGGCGAAGAGGATGGCGTTGGCCAGGTTGGTGGAGATATAGGCCTTGGCCAGAGACTCGATGACCCCCAGCAAAATGCCCCCCAGGAAGGCCCCGGGGATGGAGCCGATGCCGCCGAACACGGCGGCGGTAAAGGCCTTGATGCCGGGCATGGAGCCGGTGGTGGGCATCAGGGAGGTGGTGAAGGAGCACAGCAGCACCCCCGCCACCGCCGCCAGGGCGGAGCCGATGGCGAAGGTGAGGGAGATGGTTCGGTTTACGTTAATCCCCATGAGCTGGGCCGCCGCCTTATTCTCCGAGCAGGCCCGCATGGCCTTGCCCATCTTGGTCCGGCCGGTGAACAGGGTCAGACCTACCATAATGACGATGCAGGCGACCATGGTCAGCAGGGAGATATAGGAGATGGACAGCTGCCCGCCGAAGAGCTGGAGGGCGTTGGGCTCGCCGGCGGCGTTGGTGGAGGCGATGAGGGGGGTGTATCCCTTGGGGGAGGCCCCCCAGATGAGCAGGGCCGCGTTCTGCAGAAAGTAGCTCACGCCGATGGCGGTGATGAGCACCGCCAGGGAGGTGGCCTGCCGCAGGGGCCGGTAGGCCAGGCCCTCGATGAGCACGCCCAGGGCGGTACATGCAGCCATGGCCAGCACCACACCCAGCCAGACGGGCAGGCCCAGGTAGGCGGTAACGCAGAAGGAGATGTAGCCGCCCACCATGATCACGTCGCCGTGGGCGAAGTTGAGCATCTTGGCGATGCCGTAGACCATGGTATAGCCCAGGGCGATGATGGCGTACACGCTCCCCAGGCTGATCCCGCTGATCAGGTAGGAGAGAAATTCCATAAAAGCACCTCTCTTTATTTAACAGATCACACACTCTCTATGGCAGAGAGCCGGGCGGCGCCTCTGCGCTGCCCAGGTCTCTACCATAGAACGCTATGGAGGAGAAAATACGGAAGGGCTGCCGGGGGAAGACCCCCGGC
>NZ_CALPCU010000021.1:0-35647 GCF_943193085.1 Vermiculatibacterium agrestimuris
CCCCCCCCCCCCCCCCCCCCCCCCCCCCCCCCCCCCCCCCCCCCCCCCCCCCCCCCCCCCCCCCCCCCCCCCCCCCCTCTGCATTTGCCTTACAGCTTCTTTTCCAGCTTGGCCCGGATGGCCTGGAGAAACTCCAGGCTGTTCACCGCCTTTGCCTGGGCCGCCCCCTCCCAGAGACCGGCCAGATCCTTGGTCATCACGCCGCTCTCGATGGTCTCCACGCAGGCCCTCTCCAGCTTGTCGGCAAAGGCCTCCAGCTCGGGGATACCGTCCAGCTCCCCCCGCTTGCGCAGGGCCCCTGTCCAGGCGAAAATGGTGGCCATGGGGTTGGTAGAGGTCTCCTCCCCCTTCAGGTACTTGTAATAGTGCCTTGTCACGGTGCCGTGGGCCGCCTCATACTCATAGTTCCCCTCCGGGGAGACCAGCACGCTGGTCATCATGGCCAGGGAGCCGAAAGCGGTGGACACCATGTCGCTCATCACGTCCCCGTCGTAGTTCTTACAGGCCCAGATGAAGCCCCCCCCGCTGCGGATGACCCGGGCCACCGCGTCGTCAATGAGGGTGTAGAAATACTCGATGCCCGCCTTTGCAAACCGCTCTTTGTACTCGGCGTCGAAGATCTCCTGGAAAATGTCCTTGAACCGGTGGTCGTACTGTTTGGAGATGGTGTCCTTGGTGGCGAACCACAGATCCTGCTTCACGTCCAGGGCATATTGGAAGCAGGAGTGGGCGAAGGAGGAGATGGACGCGTCGGTGTTATACTGGCCCTGGAGCACGCCGGGGCCCTGGAACTCAAAGATGGTCTGCCGGGTCTCTTTGCCGTGGTCGTCCGTGAACACCAGCTCCGCCTTACCGGGGCCCTTGGGCTGGAATTCGCTGTTTTTATACACGTCTCCATAGGCATGGCGGGCGATGGTGATGGGCTTTTTCCAGTTTTTCACCACCGGGGAAACTCCCTGCACCATGATGGGCGCCCGGAACACCGTGCCGTCCAGAATGGCCCGGATGGTGCCGTTGGGGCTTTTCCACATCTGGGAGAGCTTGTACTCCTCCACCCGCTGGGCGTTGGGGGTGATGGTGGCGCACTTCACCGCCACACCGTACTTCTTGGTGGCCTCGGCGGAGTCCACCGTCACCTGATCCCGGGTCTTCTCCCGCTGGGGAAGGCCCAGGTCATAATATTCCGTCTTCAGCTCAATAAAGGGCTCCAAAAGCTCCTTTTTGATATCCGCCCAGAGGATACGGGTCATCTCGTCCCCGTCCATCTCCACCAGGGGGGTGGTCATTTTGATCTTTTCCATGGGTAAACGGCCCCCTTTTCATTTGTCCTCCCAGTTTATCACAGCTCAGAAGCGCAAGTCAATACGGCCGGAAGCCTCCCCTCGCCTTTCGTCATTCTGCCCTATGGCGGGCAGGATGCCGCCCGTCCTTTTGTGTGTATATGTTTTCACTTACTATTGACATATACGAATAATTATGCAATAATCTGAGCATAGCTTCCACAGAGAAAGGTTGATGGAAATGAAAAAGCAATTCACAAAGCTCCTGACCACCACCCTGGTGGCCACCCTGGCCCTGGGCAACGTCAGCGCCTATGCCTGCACCGGCGCCTATGTGGGCAAGGCCGTCAGCAGCGACGGCGCCGCCATCATCGCCCGGAGCGAGGACATCAGCCCTTCAGATTACGATAAGCTTCACACCGTAGTCCCCGCCTCTGACGAGCCGGGACGCACCCTGGACGACATCAACGGCTTCTCCTATCCCCTGCCCGCCCACACGTATAAATATACGCAAATGGAGGATCACGCCTCCGCCGGCGACGGGCTCTACGCCGCCGTCTGCGTCAATGAGATGGGAGTCGCCATTACGGGCACCGTGTCCGCCTCGGGCTGCGATGCGTGGAAGGCCGCCGACCCCACTGTTGAAAGCGGCCTGCGGGAGGCCGTCCTCCCCGCTCTGGCCGCCGCCACCTCCGCCACCGCCAAGGAGGCGGTGACCACTCTGGCCGCTGTGGTGGACGAATACGGCTCCGCCGAGGGCAACATCATCCTGGTGGCCGACCAGACCGAGACCTGGATTATGGAGTTCTACGGCGGACACCAGTACGCCGCCATGAAGCTGCCCGAGGACAAGGTGGCCGTTTTCGGCAACCACTTTATGCTGGGCGCCGCCGACCCCGGGGACGCCGAGAGCTTCGTCCTCTCCGCCGGACTTTTGGAGACCATCGAGGCCGCCGGCCTCACCGTAAAGGACGACGACGGCAAAGTCCTTCTGGCCCAGTCCGTCTGCGGCGGCATGCGCTCCGAGGGCAACAATCTGAGGAACTGGGGCGGCATGCACATCCTGGCCCCCTCCCTGGCCGGAGATACCTTCGAGGCCGATACCTTCTATCCCCTGCTCTACACCCCCGACGAAAAGGTGGACGTACAGGACGTAATGGCCGTCTTCCGCACCCGGTACGAGGGCACCGCCTATGACCTGAACCTGGAGGGGCAGGAGGACAACCGGGCCATCGCCGTGTCCACCACCCCGGACACACACATCGTCCAACTCTTTGACGACATGCCCGCAGACTGCGCCGCCCTCACCTGGCTGGCCCTGGGCGGCGGCGAGCACAGCGTCTTCATCCCCGAGTTCTCCGCCGTCACCCAGCTGCCCGAGGCCTACAGCGTAGACGCCCCCCAATACGACGCCGACAGCGCCTACTGGGCCTTCAAGAAGATCTGCACCCTGGCTGACCAGGATCGGGCCCTCTACAACCCCGGCGTCCAGGCTTACTGGAAGCTCCAGGAGGACGCCCTGGTAGAGCAGATGGCCCAGGAAAAGGAGGTCATCAAGGCCCTGGCCGAGAGCGACCCCGGCAAGGTATCCGACCATGTCAACCAGCTCTCCGCCGACACCCTGGCCGACCTGATGAGCAAGTCCGACGTGCTGTTTGACCAGCTCATCACCTCCGCCACCCACAATGCCGCCCCCGGCAGGAGGGGCCCCAAGACCTTTGTGCCCGGCAATTTCGCGGCCCTGCGCTCCGCCGCCGAGGCCAAGGGCTACACCGTCACCTGGGACGCCCCCGCCAACGCCGCGGTGCTCACCAAGGATGGCCAGAGCAAGACCGTGCCCCTGACCGGCGGCGCCGCCTTCGTGGTCGACGGCTTCACCTATGTCCCCGCCTCCTTTATCGAGGAGCTGTAAGCTTCAAAAACTTAATAATAAAGGGAAGGACAGGCCGAAGCGGCCCGTCCTTCTCTTTTTCTCTGCAGCTTACGCTTTCCCCTTGTTTTCCCGTCCGCCGGGGCGTTTTTGCACTTTTTTCCGCCGGCTGCGGACGCACCGGATCAGCAACACCGCCAGGGCTATAACCAGCGCCGTCGCCAGCAGGACGACCGCGGTGGGCGCACCCATGGGGATGAGCAATCCCATCGGGTTCCAGCTGGACTTTACCGCCTTGCTGCCATTCGGCAGCTTCACCGTCCCCGTCTCTTCCAAGTAGGAGGCCAGGGCATACCAGGCCTTTACCTCCCGGCCATTTCCGTCGTGGATGATCCGGGTCTCAAAGTCGGTGACCTCATTGCCCTGCTCGTCCCTGGGGGTGATGGACAAAAGGCCGAAGGACTTGTCCTTTACCGTGGAGAGCATCTGTCCCGAGTAGAGGTCTGCCACCACCCGGTAGAGCTGGTCGTCCCGGATCTCCGTCCGCTCCGCTCCCACCCCCAGGCCGCACTTCGTCACCCGATCCAGAAACATCCGGTGAGGATTATATTCCCACCAGGCCCCTGCCCCGAAAAGCTCGGCGGCGGGCATCAGGGCGGACACGGAGGCGTCCACCTCAAAGGCGTTTTTCAGGTCCTTTCCCGTGAGATACACAGATACCAGGGGATAGCCCGGACTTCCGTCCGCCCCGGAGCCCAGGGAGAGGATATCAAAGGCCTGGGCGGTGGTGATATCCCCCGCCCGAAGCCTGTCCCGGATGACCCCGTCGGGGGCCACGGCGAAGGCGACGGGCACATAGTCCTCCCCCTCGATGCCCTTCACGGTCTCGATATAAGCCCCGCCGATGAGGTCGCCGGTCTCGGCAATGGTAAAGTCCCGATCAGACCGGGCGATGACCTGGTCGTAGCCCAGGCCGAACTGGGAGAGGTAGTTTTCGTCCACCTTGGCCTTAAAGCTCTGGGCCAGGGCCTCCATGTCCGGATCAGGGGCCACGGAGCCGTCGATGGGGAGCAGCTGATACTCAGAATAGCTCAGCTCATGGTCGGGACTCACCTTCTTGTGAATGGTGATGCGCCCCAGGTTCTGGGTGTAGGGCCCGCAGGAGACGATAAGGGTGTTGTTCACCTGGATGGGCTCGGACAAGGTGGTGTGGGTGTGGCCGGAGATGATGAGGTCGATGCCCTCCACCGCCCGGGCCAGCTCGTAGTCCTCCCCCTTGCCCTCCTCGGTGCCGGAATGGGACAGGCAGATGATAAAGTCAGCCCCTTCCTTCTCCCGGATCTCCGCCACCACCCGTCCGGCGGCCTCGGCCAATGGCTCCAGGGTCATGCCGGACATGGGGGCACATTCGTCGGAGTCCACTCCCATCACCCCGAAGACGGCGATGGTCAGCCCCTCCCGCTCAATGACGGTATAGTCGGTGACCGGGTAGTCCTCCATTGCCTTGACCAAAGCCTGAGAGGCCGGGTCGGCGGGGTCTTTGGGGGTCTTGTAGTTGGCCTGGACGATGGCGGGAAGGGCCTCGCCCCTTTCCTCTGCGGCGGTGAGCATGTCCGCCAGGCCCTGGGGCCGGTAGTCAAACTCATGGTTTCCCAGGGTCACCGCGTCGTAGTCCATAGCCCCCAGGGCCCGCAGCTCCGGGGCGTCGGTAGCATAGACGGTCTGGAACAGGGAACCCATGGAGAAGTCTCCGGCGTCCAGGGTGACGGTGGGATAGGAAAAGGCGCTGCCGTCCCCCACGTCGGCGGGAGTCCGGCGCTGTTCCTCCAAAAGGGTGGACAGCCGGGTGTAGCCCCCTATGTCTCCCGCGTCGGGGTAAAAGTGGTCGTGGGTATCGTGGGTGAAGAGCACGGTGAGGCCCAGGCTGGGGGCGTTGGCCTGCGCCGGAACCGTCAGGCCCAGAAGCAGCAGCGCGCTGAGTGCCAGAGCGGAAAATCGTCTCATGGTTTTTCCTCCTTGATGTCCGTCAGAACAGGGATATTTTACCACACCCCGGCGGGTTTTGGAACCCCGCTGTGGATCCTGTCTCTCCTTTTCAAGCCCCATCTGTAAAATCTCCTTGTCTTTTTCTCCCGGCGGTCTTATAATGGGGAACATCTGAAAGACAAAGGAGCCGGTCATTATGGCAAAGACTGTCATTCCCCAGGGGTACGCCCCCTCTCTCAACCTCTATGATACCCAAAAGGCCATCGGCCTTCTCAAGCGCCTGTTTGAAGACACCCTGGCCGGGGCTCTGAACCTGCGCCGGGTCTCCGCCCCTCTCTTTGTGGAGGCCAGCACCGGCCTGAACGACGACCTCAACGGCGTGGAGCGGCCGGTCTCCTTTGATGTGCCCTTTACCGGCAAGGACGCCCAGGTGGTCCACTCCCTGGCCAAATGGAAGCGCATGGCCCTCTACCGCTACCACTTCTCTGTGGGGGAGGGGCTCTACACCGACATGAACGCCATCCGCCGGGACGAGGAGCTGGACAACCTCCACTCGGTCTACGTGGATCAGTGGGACTGGGAAAAGGTCATCGCCCCCCGGGACCGCACGGTGGAATACCTGAAAACCACCGTGGAGGCCATCGCCGAGGCCATCCGGGAGACCCAGGCCACCCTCCGCTCCGCCTTCCCCGTTCTGCTCAAGCTCCCCGCCCTACCCGATACGGTCAGCTTTATCACCGCCCAGGAGCTGGAGGATCGCTGGCCGGACAAGACCCCCAAGGAGCGGGAGCGGGAGTGGCTGCGGGATCACCCCCTCACCTTCCTCATGGGCATCGGCGCCCCCCTGCGCTCCGGCAAGCCCCATGACGGCCGGGCCCCCGACTATGACGACTGGGCCCTCAACGGCGATCTGCTGGTGTGGAACAGCGTCCTCCAGAACGCCTTCGAGCTCTCCTCCATGGGCATCCGGGTCAGCCCCGAGAGCCTGGACGCTCAGCTCACCGCCTCCGGCCACGACGAGCGCCGGACGCTGCTGTTTCACCAGCTTCTCCTTGCCGGCAAGCTGCCCCTCACCATCGGCGGCGGCATCGGCCAGTCCCGGCTGTGTATGTACCTGCTGGGCAAGGCCCACATCGGCGAGGTGCAGGCCGGCATCTGGGACGGCGACACCCTGGAGGTGTGTCAAAGCGCCGGGGTCGTCCTGCTGTAAGAGGAAAAGGACAAACAAAAACGCCCCGCCTGTCTGTGACAGGCGGGGCGTTTTTTCTCTGTTCAAAGGGTGATCCGGATCTTCTCCTCGTCCTTGAAGAGGATCTTGCAGGTGTCGCACAGATAGGTGCGCTCCGGCAGGCAGATGAGCACCGTACCGTCGTGGTGCACGGGGAAGGGCGCCCCGTGCCAGGCCCCCGCCCGAAATACCACCATGGTACCCGCCGGGACAAGGAAGGCCACCTGCTTGTCAAACTCCACCTCTCCCCCATTGGCAGGGGCGGCGGCCATGACCATGTCGTCGTCCAGAGGCATCATCACCTCCATGGCGGCGCTGTGGTACTCCGCGTCGGCGATGACCATCTCCCGCTTGCCCACCTTCAGGCTGCCGAAGGCGGTAATGGCGCTGCTGGCGTTGGGCACCAGCACCATATCCCGGTGAAACACCGAGGGGTATTCCCCCATGCCGTAAGCCTCCCCGGGATCGGTGATGTTGGCGATAAAACCATAGGGGGCGAAATTCTCCGCGGTAATGGGAACGGCCTTGATGGTTTTCATGTTCAGCCCCTCCTCAGTAGACCGGGTTGTCCACGTTGACCTTGTCCACGTCCTGATAAGGGGCAAGGGTGGAGACCATCTTTACCGGCGCGTCATAGGCGTTTTTCACATAGTGGACTTCGCCGGGCTCAATATGGATCAGGTCCCCCGCCGACAGGGTGTGCACCACCCCGTCCACCACGATGTCCACCTTGCCCTCCAGGATAAAGAAGTTCTCCTCCATCACATTGTGGTAGTGGGCCTGGAAGTCCTCTCCCGGGCGGAAGCGGACGATGGCGAAATTCATCCGGGGGCCCTTCATCAGATACTTGGGGCCGCTCTCTCCGAAGCGGTACTCCCGCTCAGACTCATTGATGACAAACATTTTTTACTCCTCCTCTTTCTCGGCCTTACAGGCCGGGGGCGATCCACATATTCCGGGTCAGGCCCTGGTCACAGAGCTTCAGCTGCTCGGGATAGATCCTCTTCCAGTTCTCATAGAGCTCGTCGTAGACCTTCTTCACCCCGGCGTCAGGCTGGAAGACCCGGTCCCACTTGACCGTTCTCTCCACCGCCTCAGCCAAGTCCTTATAGAGCCCTACGCCCACGCCGGCCAGGATGGCCGCGCCCAGGGCGGTGGCCTCCTTTACCACCGGCACCTTCACCGGCTTGCCGGTGACGTCAGCGACGATCTGGCTCCACAGGGGGCTCTTGGCGGCGCCGCCGGCGAAGATGAGCTCGTCGGGCTCATGGCCCGTAGCCTCCTTCACCAGCTCGATGTGGCTGCGTACCAAAAGGGCGGTATTCTCCAAAATGGCCCGGTAGAAGGTGTACTTGTTGAACTTCTCCGGCTCCAGCAGGAAGTTGGTGAAGGTGGGGCTGGCGTGCTTCCAGTTGATGAAATTCATAGTGTCGCTGAAGCAGCACTGCATGCCATAGCACCCTGCGGGGATGTCCTTTGCCTTCTCGTTCATCAGATCGTAGGTATCCCGGCCCGTCTCGGCGGCCAGCCGGGCCTCCTCCTGGCAGAAGCCGTCCCGGAACCAGCGCATCACAAGGCCGGGCTTGAAGGCCAGGGCCTCATACTGCCAGAGGTCGGGCACCGCGTGGCAGTTCACCCGCACCCGGCAGCCTGGGTCGGTCTTGCCCGAGTCGGTGTTGAACTCATACTGCCAGAAGCTGCCGCCGAACACGGCGGCCTGCCCCGCCTTGTAGGCGCCCACGCCCAGGGTGCCCAGCTGGCAGTCGCCGCCGCCCACCACCACAGGGGTGCCCGGGGCCAGGCCGGTGTCCAGCCCGCCCTTTTCGCTGACTACCGCAAAGTTGGTTCCGCACTCCACCACCGGGGGGAAGATGTCGGCGCGCAGACCGCACTTGGCGGCGATCTCAGGCAGCCAGTCCCGGCTCTGCAAGTCCATGATGCCGGTGGTAGAGCCATTGCTGGGCTCCACCGCCAGCTTCCCGGTGAGCTTGTAGATCAGCCAGTCGTTGAACATGCCCACCGCGGCGGTCTTTTCATAGATCTCGGGCATATTGTCCCGCACCCACAGGATCCGGGGCAGGGCGCCCAGGGCGTAGGTCTGGCCCGACTTCAGGTAGACCTCCTTCTCCAGGTTGGGATCCAGCTCCTTGAGCTGCCCCACCTGGGCGTCGGAGCGGGCATCCACATTGGCGCAGGCCCAGATCTCCTCGCCCTCCTTGTCGTAGAGGAGGATGCCCTCCCGCATGCAGGTGGTGGACACCGCGGCGATGTCCGCCGGGGCGATCCCCGTCTGCTCCAGTACGCCGCGGATGCAGCCCCGGGCCAGCTCCCAGTTATGTACCCAGTCGAAGTCCATGCTTCCGGGCCAGCGGGGATCCTCCTTGTGAGACCACTCCTCCTGGACGCAGCCCACCTGCTCTCCATCCAGGGAAAAGACCACGGCCCGGACGCTGCCGGTGCCCGCGTCTACCGCCATCAGGTACTTTGCCATACCGAATAACCCCCTATATCAAAAGTGTTTTGAAATTTCTTACGGTTCCGGCGTCTCCAGCAGGAGCTTTGCCGTGTCCTCATCGGTGATGAGCACATCCAGGTAGCCGCCCCGAAGGGCCGCCAGGATGGCCTCCGCCTTCCGCGCCCCGCCGGCCACGCCGATGACGTTGTCCAGCTTGCGCAGCTCCTCCAGCGGGGTGGACATGAGCCGATCCTCCAGCTCAATGGAGATGGGATTTCCATTCTTATCCAAAAAGTGGCTCAGCACGTCTCCCACCGCCCCCTGCATCTTCAGGAAGGTGAAGTCGTTCTGATTCAGGATGCCGTTTTTCAAAATGGTGGCCTGATCGTTCATGCTGCCGATACCCACCACGCTCATGCTGGACAGGGGGATCATGCGGAAGATCTCCCCCACATCAGGCTCCTGCCGCAGCGACTGGCGCAGCTCCCCGCTGGAGAGCAGCAGGGGCGACGGGATCAGATAGAGCCGGGCGTTGAACACGTTGGAGCGGGTGTTGGGCAGATAGTAGTTCACCCCGCCGGTGAGGCTCACCACGTTCAGGGGCGACTGCGCCGCCGTGGCCAGGTGGTTGAGGATGCGGCTGGTGGTGTCGCCGTAGCCC
Organism: Vermiculatibacterium agrestimuris; assembly: GCF_943193085.1. Classification (NCBI taxonomy): domain Bacteria; kingdom Bacillati; phylum Bacillota; class Clostridia; order Eubacteriales; family Oscillospiraceae; genus Vermiculatibacterium; species Vermiculatibacterium agrestimuris. The sequence continues at coordinate 9,481 of NZ_CALPCU010000021.1, forward strand.
ATATTGATGAAGGCGTTATCCTCCGCCCGGCGCAGAATGTACATCGCCGCCGCCTGGGCGATGCTCTCGTTGGGAGAGGTCAGCGTCGAAGCTCCGGGGACGATAAAGACGTCGCTGAGGCCGAAGCGGGCGATCATATCCTGCTCCAGCTGCATCCGGCGGCTGCTCTCCTGCCGGACGTTGAACTGGATCACCCCGGTCTGTCTGGCCCGCTCCAGCAGGCTGATGACCTTGGAGCGGCTCACCCCCAGCAATTTAGATATGTTCTGCTGGGTATAGCTTTCAATATAATAGTACCAGACCGCCTTCACCATCAAAATGTGCTCATAGTCCAGCTTGTCGATCTTATCCAGTCTCTCTTCCATACAGATGCTCCCAAATAGTCAAACAAAAGTTTTTCGCTCCGTCAAATGTCTTTCGTTTATAGTATAGCACCAGTCCCTTCCCACTGTCAAATGAAAGCAGCAGAATTTAAGCACATTTTTGAAGTTTGGAAAAAATGACAAAATTTTGACATTAAAATTGTGCATATGCAATAAAAAGGCGGTTTTTGCGGGCCTTTGGAGTTGATTTTTTGACGGAATTTTAAGAAAAATCCGGAGGAGGCATCCCCTCCCTCCAGTTGACAAACGGGGAAAAAGTCTTTATGATATGGATGAAAACAAAAAGCCTCATTCGGTAACATTTGTTACCACTCTGAAAGGGATTGGGGGAGTCCGAGTGGAAACCAACGAGACCGTGGCCAAAACAGCACCCCTGCTCTCGGTGCGGAGCATCTACAAATCTTTCGGTCTAAACGCGGTACTCAAGGGCATCGACCTTGATATCATGCCGGGAGAGGTGCTGGCGCTGATCGGCGGCAACGGCGCGGGCAAGTCTACTTTAATGAAGATCATCATGGGCATCTACACCCATGACAGCGGCGAGATGTCCATCAACGGCCAGGCCGTGGCTCTGAACCGCCCCTCCGACGCGCTGGCCCACGGCATCTACATGGTGCCCCAGGAGCCGCTTCTCTTCCCCAACATGACGGTGGAGGAGAATATCGTCATCGGCTTCGACAAGAGCAAGGCCGAGCTCCATAAGGAGCTGGTGGACACCATGGCGGAGATCGGCTGGAACCTGGATCTGGGCCGGAAGGCCAACAGCCTGTCCATCGCCGAGCAGCAGCTGGTGGAGATCCTCCGGGGCATCCTCCGCCACGCCCGGCTCCTCATTCTGGATGAGCCCACTTCCGCTCTCACCTTCGACGAGGTCAAGAGCCTTTTTAAGGTCGTCAATGACCTGCGGGAAAAGGGCATCGGTATCATTTACATCACCCATCGCCTGGCAGAGGTCTTTGATATCTCCACCCACGTGGCCATCATGCGGGACGGCACCATCACCATCCAGGGCCCCGTAGGGAACTTCACCCGGGAGGATCTGGTCAAGGGCCTTCTTCCCCCTGACGCAGATGAGGCCGCCCAGAAGCAGGCCGGCTCCGCCAAACCGGTGGACTACTCCGCCCAGCCCGTTCTGGAGCTGGAGGATTTCAGCGGCTACGGCTTTGACCACATCAGCCTGAAGGTCTATCCCGGCGAGATCCTGGGTGTGGCCGGTGTGGTGGGTGCGGGCCGCACCGAAATGGCCACCACCATTTTCGGCATGGACAAAGTTCTGGGCGGAAAAGTCCTTCTCAAGGGGCAGGACATCACCGGCCAGAAGACCCGGCAGGTCATCGCCGCCGGCCTCAATTACGTCCCTGAGGACCGGCACCTCAACGGCCTGTTTAAGATCTGCGACGTCTCCGCCAACACCACCAGCGCCAGCCTTACCGGTGGGGTGCTGGGCAAGTTCATCCTGAACCGCCGCCGGGAGTTTGATATCACCGACCGCTATGTTCAGAACTTCCGCACCAAGGTCACCGGCCACGATCAGCTCACCGGCAGCCTCTCCGGCGGCAACCAGCAGAAGATCGTCATCGGCCGCTCCCTGGCCACCGAGCCGAGCATCGTCATCCTTGACGAGCCCACCCGGGGCATCGACGCCGCCGCCCGGGGCGATGTGTACAGCATCATCCACCAGCTTCGGGAGCAGGGGGTCTCCATCCTGCTCATCTCCAGCGACATGGAGGAGATCGTAGAGCTGGCCGACCGGGCGGTCACCATGTACCAGGGCCGCGTCAACGCGGAATTCCAGAAAGAAGACATCAACCAGGACAACCTGATGGCCGCGGCCTTCGGCATCGTGGAACGGGAGGCGAAACAGGCATGAGCGCAGCAAAAAAAGTCTTGAAGGCGCGGGAGATGACCGCCCTTCTGTTCCTGGTGCTCCTCTTTATTCTTGTGGGCATCAGGGCCCCCGCCTTCCTGGCCGACAGCAAAAACGTGGCCAACTGCTTTAACGACTCTGTGGTCTACATCCTCATCGCCGTGGCCATGGCCTTCGCCATTTTCATCGGCGAGATCGACGTGTCCGTAGGCTCCAACCTGGGTCTGGTGGCCGCCGTGGTGGGCACCATGCTCCAAGACGGCAAGAGCTGGGCGCTGGCCTTTCTCATCGGCATCCTCATGGGCGCCGTGGTGGGTCTGGTCAACGGCTGGGGCGTGGCGGTGATGAGGATCCCCTCCCTCATCTTCACCCTGGGCACCAACGGCATCCTCCGGGGCTTGATGTACCTTCAGGTGGGCACCAAGCAGGTCACCGACCTGCCCATCGAGTTCAAAAGCGCCTCCTCCTTCACTCTGGGCGGCTTTCCCCTGACGGTGTGCTTCTTCTGCGTGCTGCTTCTGGTGGCGGCGATCCATGTGATCCTGACCCGCACCAAGCGGGGCCGCTATTTCATCGCCGTGGGCGATAACGCCGGCGGCGCTGACCTGGTGGGCATCCCCGCCACCCGGACGAAAGTCCTGGCCTATGTCATCTGCGGCGTCCTCTGCGCCGTGGCCGGCATCCTCTTTGCCAGCCGGGCCGGCCAGGTGACCTCCCAGTCCGGCAACGGCTATGAGATGAAGGCGGTGGCCGCCTGCGTGCTGGGCGGCATCAGCCTCTCCGGCGGCGTGGGCAGCGTCATCGGCGCCAGCATCGGCGCGGTGATCATGGCCTCCATCAGCGCCCTGCTGGTGTTTATGGGCTTCTCCTCCAACTTCGACGGCGCCATTACCGGCGTCATCCTCATCACCATCGTGGTGGTAGACGCCCTGATGCAGCGCCGGGCCAACCTGCGCAACCGCCACGCCCGCCTGGCCGCGCGAACGACTGTGTACGCCGATGGAAAGGAGGTGGCCGGGAAATGAGCAAGCCCAACACCTCCCAAAACGGGCAGCCCAGCGCCCTGCGTCAGCTCACCAAGGGCCCTAACCTCAAGTGGAACCTTGTCCTGGTGTGCCTGCTGGCGGCCGAGTTCTTGATCTTCGGCCTTGCCAATCCCAAGTTCCTCTCCCTCAACCGTATTTTTATTGCCGCCACCGGCGACCTGCCCATCTGGTACATCTCCCTGTTCGTCACCTTCGTCATGATCACCGGCGGCATTGACATCCAGTCCTGTGCCATCGTGGGCTTCACCTCCATCATCATCGGCGTGGGCTGGCAGGGCTTTGGCATGAACATTTGGGCCGCCGCCCTTCTGGGTGTGGTGATCGCCACCCTCTGCGGCGCCCTTTCCGGGTTCTTTGTGGCCTACTGCGGCGTGCAGGCCATGGTGGTGACTCTGGGCGGCTCCTTCCTGTACGGCGGTCTCGCCCTGCTGGTGTCCACCCTGTCCGGCACCGCCGCCTACAATGGCATCAGCGGCTTCCCCGACAGCTTCAAAAACCTGTCCAAGACCAGCGTGGGCCCGGTGCCCCTGCCCATCATCATCTTCCTGCTCATGCTGGTCTGCGCCTACATCCTGCTCCACCGCAGCAAATACGGCCGCAAGGTCTTCCTGGTGGGTGTGAATCCTCAGGCCGCGGAATATTCCGGTATCAGCTCCCGGGCTGTCACCATGTCCACCTATGTCCTGTCCGGTCTGGCCGCCGGCATCACCGGCGTGGTCATGACCTCCCAGCTGGGCATTGCCAAATCCGACCTGGGCGGCAACTTCACCATGATGATCATTACCGCCTGCGTGCTGGGCGGTACCCTTTCCACCGGTGGTAAGGGAAGCGTCATCGGCACCGCCCTGGCCGCCATCGCCATCACCCTGGTGCGCTTCGGTATGCCCCTGTGTTTCAACATCAACAAGCAGTATCTGGACATCCCCATCGGCGTGCTGCTGGTGGTGGTCGTGGTAGGCCGGGCCCTGGCCAACAACCCCACGGTCATTGCCAAGATCGGCAAGCTGCGTGAGGGCAGAAAAAAGGACGCTGCAGGCGTCCGGTAAGCTCGTATATTCCGGGGCTTCCACCCCTGAATATGATATAAAAACAGGAGGTACGCAATCATGAAAAAGAAAAGTCTCGCACTGTTCCTCGCACTGAGCATGACCCTGTCCCTGGCCGCCTGCGGTGGCGGCAGCTCCAACACCCCTGCTCCCGCTGAGTCCAAGGCCGCTGAGCCCGCTCAGTCTCAGGCCGCCGATCCCGCCCCCGCCGGCGGCAGCGTGGAGGGCAAGGTCGTCGCTTTTATCCCCAAGGTCAGCGGCAACGCCTTCTTCGAGGTGGCCAACACCGGTGCCCAGGAGTTCGCCAAGGACTGGGGCATCACCGTTGACTACATCGGCTCCCCCAACGCCACCGTGGCCGACCAGGTGCAGTGCATCAACGACGCCGTGAGCAAGGGCGTTGACGCCATCTGCATCTCCACCGTGGACGCCGCCGGCGTGTCCGATGCCCTCCAGGCCGCCAAGGCCGCCGGCATCGCCGTGTCCACTTGGGACTCCGACTCCAAGGTGGATGACCGTGCCCTCATGGTCTCTCAGGGCACTCCCGAGGTTCTGGGCCAGATGCTGGTCGACCTGTCTGTCGAGGGTCTGAAAGCCCGCGGCGTGGATCCCGAGAAGGACACTGTCAACTACTGCTGGCACTACTCCCAGGCCACCGTTACCGACCAGAACTCCTGGCAGGTCGAGGGCGAGAAGATCATCAAGGACAAGTATCCCAACTGGGTCAACGTCCAGCCCGACAACTACTACTCCGAGCAGGATGCTGAGAAGTCCGTCACCATCGGCAAGGCCGTCCTGGCCGCCCACAGCGACATCGACCTCATCATCTGCAATGACTCCACCGCTCTTCCCGGCCAGCTGGAGGCCGCTCAGCAGGCCGGCCTGACCAAGGACGACGTGACCATCACCGGCTTCGCCACCCCCAACGCCATCAAGCCCTACTGCACCGCCAACATCCTCCACAACTGGGGCCTGTGGGACTGCAAGGTTCAGGGCGCTCTGGGCTGCTATGTGGCCGCTTACATCGCCGCCGGCAATGACGTGAAGGTGGGCGACACCATCGACGTTCCCGGCATCGGCTCCGTTGAGGTCATGCCCAACAACTGCCTGAATCCCGACGACGCCACCGCCGACGTCAACAACGGCGTGGTGCTGCTGCCTGAGCGCGCCATCTTCAACGCCGAGACCATGGACAATTACGATTTCTGATTTCTTCTTCTCTTTTCCGCCGGCTCCCCCGCCGGCGGGCAGGAGCGGCGGGGCCTGTGCCCCGCCCGCTCCCGAAAGCGCGTCGGTCTGCCCGGCGCGTTTTCGGGAACGGAGACGCTCTTTTTCGGGCAAACCTGCCCTCAAAAGAAAAAACACTTCGTTTTACATTGCTTTTATTGAAAAAGGAGGATATAATCATGGCTGATCTGGACGGTCTGAAGGTCTCCAAGGACTATCACGTGGAGGTTCCCTTCGCCAATCAAAAGGGCTTCTTCCTCAAGGGCATCAACAGCCTGGACTGGGGTATGAAGAAGCATATGGCCAACATTTTCGATCCCGAGAGCGGCAACACCGTAATGTTCGCCTTTGACCACGGTTACTTTATGGGCTCCACCGCCGGCCTGGAGCGGCTGGATCTGCTCCTGCCCCAGCTGGCCCCCTATGTGGACTGCTTCATGGGTACCCGGGGCGCCATCCGCACCTGTGTTCCCCCCGAGCTGACCAAGAGCGTGGCCCTGCGGGTCACCTCCGGCTCCTCTATGCTCCAGGACGACCTGAGCCACGAGGTGGTGGCCGTGGACATTGAGGACGCCATCCGCATGAACGCCGACTGCATGGCCGTACAGACCTTCATCGGCGGCGACGGCCAGCTCTCCAGCCTCGACAACCTCAGCCAGGTCATCAACGCCGGCATGCGCTACTCCATCCCCACCATGGGCGTGTGCGCCGTGGGCAAGGACATGGCCCGCACCGACCGCTTCTTCAAGCTGGCCACCCGCATCATCGCCGAGATGGGTGTGCAGATCGTCAAGACCTACGACTGTGAGAACTTTGAAGAGGTCGTGGCCGCCTGCCCGGTGCCCATCGTAGTGGCCGGCGGCAAAAAGCTCTCCGAGCCCGAGGCCCTGAAGCTGGCCTACGGCGTCATCCAGAAGGGCGCCCACGGCGTAGATATGGGCCGGAACATTTTCCAGAGCACCCACCCCGTGGAGATGGCCCAGGCTGTGGCCATGATCGTCCACAAGGGCGCCACCGACAAGGAGGCTCTGGAGTTCTTCCAGGACGCCACCCACAGCAAGTAAGCCAGGATCTGCCGGGGGAGGGAGACGGGAAGGTCTCCCTCCCCTTTTTATGATGTTAAGGAGGCTGATGTCCCAATGGCATTGCAAGTGCTGCAAATGGTGCTGCCCATCGTCGTGCTGCTCCTGCTGGGCGCCCTGTGCCGGAAAAAGCAGATCTTCGATATGAAGGGACTGGCGGGCCTGAAGTCGGTGGTGGGCGACGTGTGCCTGCCCGTGGTGCTCTTCAACGCCTTCTTTACCGCCCACTACTCCCCCACCGTCGTCCTGCTCTTCGTGCTGGTCTACGCCGGCTTTGCCGCCGCTCTGGCCGCCGGCTTCGCCCTGCGCAGGCTGGTTGGCGTCCACGGCAAGTTCTTCCCCTTCCTCCTGGCCAGCGCCGAGGGCGGTATGCTGGGCTACGCCCTCTACGGCGTGCTCATGGGGGAGCAGTCCGGCTTCGCCGCCGTGGATCTGGGCCAGACCGTCTTCGCCTACACCGCCTTCCTGGGCCTTCTCTCCCTCACCGACGGCCAGAAGCCCACAGCCAAGGGCCTTTTGAAAAATATGGTCACCAATAAATGCTGCATCGGCATGGCCCTGGGCATCCTTCTGGGGGCCCTGGGCGTCGGCCAGTGGGTGCTCTCCAGCGCCGCCTCCGGCGTCGTCACCGGGATCATCTCCGCCGTCACCGCCCCCACCAGCGCTCTGGTGCTCCTGGTGGTGGGCTACGAGCTGGAGCTGGACAAGTCCATTTTGAAGCCTGTGGCCGTCACCGTGGCGTGCCGTTTGGCGCTGATGGCGGTGCTGCTCATCGCGGTCAGCTTCCTCACCTTCCACATCGTGCCCTATGACCGGGGCCTCCACATCGCCCTTATGATCCTCTATGCCCTCCCCGCCCCCTTCATCATCCCCCTCTTTGCCGATGTGGGAGACGAGGGCAAATACATCTCCACCAGCCTGTCGGTGCATACTCTGTGCACCATTCTGCTCTTCGTGGCCATCGCGGCCTTCAGCCTGACCTGACAGAAAGGGGCCTCTCACCATGGCAAAGCGTTCCCAGCGCAACACCCGCGGCAGGATCGTCAACGCGGCCTGGAAGCTCTTCTACGAGCAGGGCTACGAGCACACCACCGTGGAGGAGATCATCGACCTGTCCAATACCTCCAAGGGCTCCTTCTACCACTACTTTGACGGGAAGGACGCTCTTCTGAGCACCCTCAGCGACCTCTTTGACGACAAGTATGAGGCCCTGGAGGAGGTCATGACCCCGGATATGCCCGCCATGGAAAAGCTTCTCTTCCTCAACCGGGAGCTGTTCGAGACCATTGAGAACACCGTCCCCATGGAGCTGCTCTCCCAACTCTTCGCCACCCAGCTGGTCACCAGCGGGGAGAAGCACCTGCTGGATCACAAGCGCACCTACTACCGCCTTCTGCGGCGCATCATCGCCCAGGGCCAGGCCGACGGGCAGCTCTCCACGGCGCACAGCGTCAACGAGCTTTCCAAGCTCTACGCCCTGTGTGAGCGGGCCCTCATGTACGACTGGTGCCTGTGCGGCGGAGACTATAATCTGCGGGACTACGCCGCCCAGGTCATGCCCCAATTTTTAAGCGGCTTTCTCCCTGGTTAAAGGCCTAAATTTCGTATAGCTTCTTTCCTTTTTATTTCAGGAAAAATTCAATGTGTCTCTCAACGGAGTATAGACCACGGTCTATACTCCGTTCTGTATTGCGTTCTATTTTAAACTGTGGTATGATGTTCGCAATGTTCGTCCCCCCGCCCTTTGAGAGAGAGGCGGGGCACATACAAGGGAGGTTCCAACCATGACCACAGCGCAATTCTGTATCCTGGCCGCCATCGTGCTCTACCTGGTGGTGACCATCCTCATCGGCGTCTATTTCAGCCGCCAGGGCTCCGGAGACTCCTCCGACCAGTTTTATCTGGGCGGGCGAAAGCTGGGCCCCATCGTCACCGCCATGAGCGCCGAGGCGTCTGATATGAGCTCCTACCTGCTCATGGGCCTTCCCGGCCTTGCCTATCTGTGCGGCGTGGCCGAGGTGGGCTGGACTGTCATCGGCCTGGCGGTGGGTACTTACCTCAACTGGCTCATCGTGGCCCGCCGTCTGCGGCGCTACTCCGCCCAGCTGGGGGCCTTCACCCTTCCCAGCTTCTTCTCCCGCCGCTATAAGGACGACCGGCAGATCCTCTCCTGCATCGCCGCCGTGGTCATCCTCATTTTCTTCGTCCCCTATACCGCCTCCGGCTTCAAGGCGGTGGGCACTCTGTTCAATAGCCTCTTTAGCGTGGATTACCACGTGGCCATGATCGTGGGCGCGGTGGTCATTATCGGCTACACCGTCCTGGGCGGCTTTATGGCCGTTTCCACCACCGACCTGATCCAGAGCATCGTCATGACCATTGCCCTGCTGGTCATCGTGGTCTTCGGCGTTGGCCAGGCCGGCGGCCTGGACGTGGTCATGGACAACGCCCGCGCCCTGCCCGGCTACCTGAACCTGACCCAGGGCTACAACGCCGCCACCGGTACCGCCGCCACTTACGGCGGCCTCAGCATCGTCTCCACTCTGGCCTGGGGCCTGGGCTACTTCGGTATGCCCCACATCCTGCTGCGCTTTATGGCCATCCGGGACGAGAAGGAGCTCACCACCTCCCGCCGCATCGCCTCGGTGTGGGTGGCCATCTCCATGTTCGTGGCCATCGCCATCGGCGTCATCGGCTACAGCGTCTCCGTGGCCGGAAAGATCCCCTTCCTCACCACCAGCGCCGAATCGGAGACCATCATCGTCCGGCTCTCCGACCTGATGAGCCGCCACGGCCTGCTTCTTGCCGTCATCGCCGGCATCGTGCTGGCGGGTATCCTAGCCTCCACCATGTCCACCGCCGACTCCCAGCTCCTGGCCGCCGCCTCCAGCGTCTCCCAGGATCTGCTCCAGGATTTCTTCCACATCAAGCTCAGCCAAAAGGCGGCCATGCTGGCCGCCCGGGGCACCGTCATCATCATCGCCCTCATCGGCATGGCCCTGGCCTGGGATCCCAACAGCTCAGTCTTCGGCATCGTCTCCTTCGCCTGGGCGGGCTTCGGCGCCGCCTTCGGCCCGGTGATGCTCATGGCCCTGTTCTGGCGGCGGAGCAACAAGTGGGGCGCCCTGGCCGGTATGGTCTCCGGCGGCGCCATGGTCTTCATCTGGAAGTACGGCGTGGCCAAGCTGGGCGGCGCCTGGGCCATCTACGAGCTGCTCCCCGCCTTCATCGTCGGGTGCGTCGCCATCGTCGTAGTCTCTCTGCTCACCCCCGCCCCGGAAAAGGCCGTCACCGACGCCTTCGACGCCGCGGGCAAATAAGGTCAAACAGAAAAGAGGGGCTTGAAGCATTTGCTTCAAGCCCCTCTTTTTATTCGCTCTTCAGCTGCTTTACGTACCGCCCATTATCCTCCACAAAGCCCACCTTCTTCAGATAGGCCCCGTGGACTTCTGTCGCGGTGGGAACCACCAGCTTCCTGTAGCCCTGCTCCTCCAGTTGGCGGTAGAGATACCGCCCCACCGAGCAGTCCCGGTACTGGGGCACGCTGTAGTCCAAAGCCACCTCCAGCGTCCCCTCCTCCAAAAGCCGGCCGGTCAAAACTCCGGCAGGGGTGGTGTCACAGCACACCAGAAACACCCTGTCCGTCCCGGCGCCGGAAAGGGCCTGGGCGGGAAAATATTTCCGGATATCCTCCTCATAAAACCGGAGGAAGTGCTGAAGATAGGCCCCCTCCCGCTCCAGGGCCAGGAAGGTAAAGGCCCGCTCGGTCTTGGCCATTTTGATCAGGAAGTAGATGTTCACTCCCACCAGGCAGAAATTCATCACCGCCGTGGGATAGGAGGAGATGAACAGGGCGTAGACGGCGAAGATGAACGAGCCGATCATATTGATGACCCGCAGCTTCACCACCGAGGTCATCAGCAGCGAGACCAGCACCAAAAGAGAGGCAAAATAGCCCACCAGTTCCAAAATCATCTGTCTGTCCATAAGCGTTCTCATTCCTTTGCTCCCATAAAATTGCAAAAACCTTTTTCAGTATATCATTTTTAGGTTCTCTTGTCCATTTCTTTCACCCGCGCGCTTCCCACGGCATAAGATAGGCCAGCAATGGAAATGGAGGGAGCGCCCATGCGGCAAATGGATCTCTGGGTCATCGGCGGTGACCCCCGGCAGGCCACCCTGGCCAGATCGCTTCGGGAGGACGGCCACACAGTACATACCTACGCGCTGGAGCGGGGCGTGGAGCCCTCGCTGGTCAGCGACAGTCTGGAGGGGCTGGCCGGGGCGGACTGCGCCGTTCTCCCCCTCCCCGCCCTGGAGGGCGACCGGATCAACGCCCCCCTCTCCGCCCGGGGGCCCCTTCTCAGCGAAGTGCTGGACGCCATGGCCCCCGGCGCCCTTCTCTGCGCCGGGATGGTCTCCCCCGTCCTGGCCCAGGCCGCTGAGGCGCGCTCTCTGCGGCTGGTGGACTATCTGGCCCGGGAGGAGCTGGCGGTGGCCAATGCCGTCCCCACCTCCGAGGGCGCCATCCAGATCGCCATGGAGGAGCTGCCCATCACCCTCCACGGCGCCAAAGCTCTCGTGATCGGCTACGGACGGCTGGGCAAGGTGCTCTCCCGCCAGCTCCGTGGCCTGGGCGCCGCCGTCAGTGTGGCGGCCCGAAGTTGTACCGATCTGGCCTGGGCCCAGGTGTGGAGCTATGGGGTGGAGCGCTCCGACCAGCTCTCAGGCTGGCTGTGCGCCTATGACCTGGTGATCAACACCGTCCCCGCCCCCGTGCTGGGGCCTGAGGAGCTGGGCGACCTGAAGCCGGGGTGCCTGGTCATCGACCTGGCCTCCAAGCCCGGCGGGGTGGACTTCTCCGCGGCGGCAGAGCTGGGGGTGAAGGCCATCTGGGCCCTCTCCCTCCCCGGCAAGGTGGCCCCCGTCACTGCGGGCCTGGCCATCAAAAACACTGTCTACAATATCTTGACCGAGTTTGGAGTGTGACCATTATGGAACAGCCCTCTTTCCGCATCGGCTTCGCCCTGTGCGGCTCCTTCTGCACCCACGCCAAGGCCCTCTCGGCCCTGGAAAAGACCAAGGCCCGCTTCGGGGACGTGACGGCCATCGTCTCGGAGAACGTGGCCGCCCTGGACACCCGCTTCGGCGCCGCCCACGAGCTCATGCGGGAGCTGGAGCGCATCTGCGACAAGCGGGTGATCGACTCCCTGCCCAAGGCGGAGCCCCTGGGCCCCAAGAAGCTGCTGGACGCCCTGGTGATCTGTCCCTGCACGGGCAACACCCTGGGGAAGCTGGCCTCCGGCGTGGCGGACACCACCGTCACCCTGTCCGCCAAGTCCCATCTGCGCAACGGACGGCCCCTTATTCTGGCGGTGTCCACCAACGACGCCCTGGCCTCCTCCGCCAAGAGCATCGGCGCTTTGCTGGATAAGAAGAACGTATATTTCGTCCCCTTCCGGCAGGACGATTACAGGGAAAAGCCCACCTCCCTGGTGGCAGATTTCGACCTGGTGCCCGACACCGTCGCCGCCGCCCTGGAGGGCCGCCAGCTCCAGCCCCTGGTGCTGGGCCCGGCAGAGTAACTCTACTTACGCAAAAAGCCCCCGGCCTCCCTTCGGGCCGGGGCTTTTTTCTGCCTCTCCCCACCTGCGGTTCCGGCAAACCGGGAGTCGACCTCCGGCCAACGCAAGCCCTCTAAAATGTTGATTTACTTTTTTCCTTTCTTCGTGTATAATAGGCATGCTTTTATCCCTACGCAATATTGTGACAGGAGGCCCCGGAAATGGATATTTCTTCCACCTTTTCCCAGTATGATAAACAGACCGATGTGGGAATATGTGTCTATGATAGAGGGGGCCACTATATCTATATCAACGATACCTTTCTCAAGATCCGAAAGGTGTCCCGGGAGGAGTACCTGGGGCTGACGCCCTACGACCTGTACAATAACAATCTGACGGACAAGTGCGTGATGGATGCGGTGCGGAAAAACCGGGCCACCACCACCGATGTGCAGACGGTCTTTTCCAAGGACGGAAAAACAGTGCTGCGCAAGCATCTTGTGACCCTGCGCCCCATCTTTGACGCCAACGGAGAGATCGAATATTATGTGGGCTATTACAAGGATCTGGAATCCTTCAACGAAGAATATGACGACAAGACCGCGCCGCGGCATACCAACACCGACGAGCGGGGCTTTCGCACCATGATCGAGGGCGAGCCGGAGAAGGTCCCCTTCGTCGCCGTCAGCGAAAACATGAAGGCCCTTTGCCAGACGGCCCGTCAGGTGGCCGACATCGACTCCACCGTCCTTCTCACCGGCGAGACGGGAACCGGAAAAGAGGTATTTGCCTCCTATCTTCATACCATCAGCAAAAGACGGACGCATAACTTCGTGGTGGTGGATTGCGCCGCCCTGCCGGAGACTCTGATGGAGAGCGAACTGTTCGGCTATGAGAAGGGCACCTTCACCGGCGGTCTGTCCACGGGAAAAAAGGGGCTTATCGAAAATGCCGACGGGGGCACCCTCTTTTTGGACGAGATCAACTCCCTGCCCATGTCCCTTCAGGGCAAGTTGCTGCGCGTCATTGAAACCAAGTCCATCAAAAAGCTGGGCTCGGTAAAGCCCCAGGAGGTGGACTTCCGGCTCATCGCCACCACCAATGTAGATCTGGTCAAGTGCGTGGCGGAGAAAACCTTCCGGGCCGACCTCTACTACCGGCTGAACATCCTGCCCTTCTATCTTCCCCCGCTGCGGGAGCGGCGGGACGACATCCGCCCTCTGGTAAGCCGGTTTTTGAATGAGTTCCAGCAGCAGTACGGCGTCCGGCGGGAGCTGTCGGAGAACGTCTATCAGGAAATGATGGAATACGATTGGCCGGGCAACGTCCGGGAGCTGCGCAACTTCATCGAGCGCAGTGTGCTCATGGGCGCCACAGCTCTGGAACCCTGGACGGCCCCGCCGCCGGAGCCGGAGAAAAAGGTGTTCTCCCTGAGCCGGACGGCCAGCGAGGATGAGGAGAAGAAAGCCATATTGGCGGCCCTGGCCGCCAATAATAACCACAGGGAGCGCACGGCGCAGGCCCTGAACATCTCCCGGCGGACATTGCAATATAAGCTGAAGAAATACAACATTGTATAAAGCAAAAACAGAGGAGGACGGGACATGAGTCCCGCCCTCCTCTGTTTTTATTCCGGGCTGCCGTAGGTCGTCCTGAGCCAGTCCAGCCTGATCTTGCCCAGACTGTTCTTGGGGATCTCCGGCACAAAGGCATAGTATTTGGGCTGCTTTATAGAGGGAAGGTGGCCGGCGGCAAACTGGGCCAGCTCCTCCACCGTAAGGTTGGGATCCCGGGAGACCACCAGGGCCTTGCCCACCTCTCCCCTGTCAGGATCGGGAACACCAATAACACAGGCGTCCTCTACAGCAGGATGTCGGAAAAGAACGCCCTCGATCTCCGAGGGAAAGATATTCTCCCCATTGGTGATAAACATATTCTTTTTCCTGCCCACCACATAGAAAAATCCATCCTCATCCATCAGGGCAATGTCCCCGGTGTGGAGCCAGCCGCCGGCCATCGCCCGCCGGGTCTCCTCCGGGTCGTTCCAATAGCCGGAGAAAAGTACGCCTCCCCGGAGCAGCAGCTCCCCCTCCTGTCCCACAGGGACTTCGAGTCCCTGATCGTCCACGATTCGGGCTTCGTTAAAGGGCATCACCTTACCGCAGGAGGTGCGCTTTGCCCGGATCTGCTCTAAGGTCAGCTCTCCCACGGGAATGGACAGGTTGCCGGGGCCGGACTCGGTCATGCCATAGCCATTGCAGAACTGGACTCCCTTCTCCCAATATTTCTCCATCAGCTCCAGGGAGGGCGGCGCGGCGCCGCAGCGGCAGCGGGTGATGCTGGAAAAATCAGCTTGGGCAAACCGGGGGTGGGCAGCCAAACGGCGGTACACGGTGGGCACGCCCCAGATCATGGTGGGCCGGGCCTGTTCGATCACGTCAAAGGTCTGCTCCACGTGGAATTTCCGGGCAAAGACCAGCTCTCCGCCGGCATAGAGCAGCGGCATGGCGATGGTATGCCAGGTGGCGGTGTGGAAGAAAGGCAGGTAACCGAACATCACGTCGTCCTTGGTGAGGGAGTAGGTATTCTGCTGGCCCATGGCGTTGAGCATGATAGCCCGTGCAGAGAGCATGGCCCCCTTGGGAAGCCCTGTGGTGCCGCCGGTATGCATGAGCTGGATAATATCCTCCGGGTCAATGGGCACTAAAGGCGCCGGGGACGGATCGGCGGCCAGGATGTCGTCATACTCCGCCCCCAAGGGGATCCAGCGGCAGTCTCCCGTCCGCCGGCGGAGCGCGTCTATCTTCTCCTGGTGAGCAGAGTCGTAGAAGATCACCTTCGGCTCCTCGTTCTCCAGAAGGCCCTCCAGCTCCTCCGCGGTCAGCAGGATGTTGTAGGCTGTGGTGATGGCTCCAGTCCGGGCCGTCGCATAGAACAGGTCGATATAGACCATATCGTTCCCTGAGCAGATGCCAACCCTGTCCCCCTTTTTCACCCCGCAGACATTGACCAGGTAATTGGCCAGGGCATTGGCCCGGCGGGCCAAGTCGCCATAGGTATATTTCTCCTGCCGGTCAAAGTCGTAGACTGCCGGAGCGTGCGGATGCCGCTCCAAACGGTTGGTAAAGAAGCTGTTCACCACAGCTTGCTGGTAAGTCATGGAAATGACCTCCTTCTTCTTTCATTCAGACCAGGTACACACAGACCAGACACCACAGTGGGATGGTGACAAGAGACAAAAGGGTGGTGAAAATCACCAGGCGGCTGGCGAAGGGTGCATCGGAGCCGTACTTGGCCCCCAGCATCACCGACAGCGTACCGGCGGGCATCCCGGTCAGGAGAACGGCAGTGCCCGTGAGGACGACGTCCATATCCAGCAGTTTACAGATGAGGAACATACCGCCGGGCATGAGGAAAAGCCGCAGGATGCTGTATGTAATGATATCCCTGTCCACCAGCTTTCCCTTAGGGGCGCTGGCCAGCACCATGCCAATAAGCATCATGGACAGAGGGGTGGAGCAGCTCCCCACCGAGGAGAGAACGGTACACACCAGTTCCGGAGGCCGCAGCTCCAGCAGCATAATTGCCACTCCCACCAGGGTGGCAGCGATACAAGGATGCGTCAGAGTGCGGCGAAGAAAACCCTTGGAGCCGTCGGCGGTAAAGTAGGAGATGCCCACGGAGAAATTGTTGATGCGCTGGAAGATGAGGAAGATGGAGGCATAGATGAGCCCCTGATCCCCAAAGATGCTTCCCACCAGCGGGAAGCCAAGAAAGCCGGAGTTGGAGACGATGATGGCATAGCGCAGGATGCTCCGCCGTTTGGGATCCACCCTGGGGTAGAGCAGCCGGCTGAGAACGATGGTGGCCGCCTGAAGGGCCACCGAGGCAACCATAACACCAATGAAGCCTCCGGCAGAGAAGGCCCCGATGTTCTTGATGAAGCAGTCCAGGATATAGCAGGGAAAAACAATGAACAGGATGAGATCGGTAAGCTCTCCCCTCCCCTTATCCGTAAGGATCCCCTTTTTGATCGTAAAGGCTCCCAGAAGGATTATGACAAACATCATACCTTCCAGATCCAGCAGATTTCTCACATATATCATGTCGGCGTCAGCTCTCCTTTCTCAAGCGGAGGAAGAAGGCCGCCACGCCTCCCGCGATGACCAGCACGGCGGAAAAACCCAACGGGAGGCTGTAATCATTGAGCCAGGCGGCGGTCTGTCCCACGATGGCGGGCCCTCCGGCGGCCAGCAGGTAGTTGATAAGGCTCAGTTTACCGTTGATCCCGGCAAATCGCCTCTGACCAAAGGCGCGGGAGACGGTAAGGGGCAGCGCCACCGTCACAAACCCCACGCCCACGCCAAAGGCCGCGGCCCCTATTCGGATGGGGAGGGATCCATCAAAAAGACAGATCAGCAGTCCCCCTGCGCCCACGGCGATATTGCCCAGCCCCAGGGTCACATTGGCGGGCACCCGCCGCTCAGGGATCACGCCCATGAGCAGTCGGCCGGCCAGGCTGAACAGGGAGATCAGGGCAATGCAGTCGGCGCCATAGGCGCTGGAAAAGCCTTTATAGCGCAGGAAAATGACCAGATAAGCCATAATGGAGTAGTAGATGTAGGTGCGGGTGGCATAGCTGAAGAGGATCAGCACAAAGGCCTTGCGATCCGGCGGCCCTTCCTCTTCCCCGTCCTGTGCCGCCCCCTTCTCCCGCTTCGCCGGGGGCAGTCCGTCCGGAAACTGGCCCACATCCTCCGGGCGGTTTACGATGAACAGCAGTGAGACGACCAGGGCAACCCCGGCCATGGCGGCCACATACCTCCATCCCCACGTCCAGTCCCCCGCGGAGAGAAGCCGCTCCACGATTTGAGGCGCCATAAAGCCGCCCACAGACCCGGCGGTGAGAACGATGGCCATCGCGAAGGATTTTTTCCGGTCAAACCAGTCATTGACAGCGCTCTGCACCGAAACCAGCCCGGCAAAGCCCATGCCGGCGCCCACCACCAGACCGTAGAGAAGCAGGAAGGAGAATACGCTCTGAGGCAAAAAGGCCAGCGCCAGGCTGGAGGCGATCACCATGGCGCTGCCGATGAGAAAGGTCAGACGCACGCCCCGTTTGGAGATGAGCCGCCCCACCAGCGGCCCCACCAGTCCGGAGACCAGGGTGCACAGGGTGCCCGCAAGACCAATATACCGCTCCGAGAATCCCATTGCCTGCTGCATCCCTGCATTGATGACGGACGTGCTATAGAGCACCGTACCAAATACACAGAAATAGATACACCAGACAGCGGCCAACATCCCATATCCGTAAAAAAAGGGAAAATGTCGCTTCATATCTCACACCTATGCTTTCCTGAGTTAAATTGGGTAAGGCTTTTATCTAATAAAAGTAGCAAACGGTGTGCCAACCTTTGTGATGAGGAAATCTGGTGCAAAACAGCGCTGCACCCCTTGTCGAAATTGTGCATTTTGTGCAAAATTGCACAAAATAGTGGGCAAATGCACAAGCGAACGGGGACGAAAAGCCGAAAACATCCGGCAAAAAAACTGGCATCAATTTTGCTACACAACAGATATAAAGCAGACGACCCAGAAAGGGGAGGTACAAAATGATCACTATGGGAGTGGACGTGGGCTCCACATCGTCAAAGGCAATCATCCTCCAGGATGGAAGCGAGATCCTGGCAAAAACGGTGGTGAATATGGGCACCGGCACCCAGGGGCCGGGACAAGCTACGGAGCAGGCCCTGGCCCAGGCCGGGCTGTGCCGGGAGAACATCGGCTGCATGGTGGCCACCGGTTACGGACGGCTGACCTTTCCCGGTGCAGATCATCAGGTCAGCGAGGTGACCTGCCACGGCCGGGGGATCGGCTTTCTTCTGCCTGAAGTCCGCACTGTGATCGACATTGGCGGCCAGGATGCCAAGGCCCTTCAAATCAATAGCAGGGGCAAGCTGATGAACTTCGTCATGAACGACAAATGTGCCGCGGGCACCGGCCGTTTTCTGGATGTGATGGCAAAGGTGCTCGGCGTACCGGTGGAGGGGCTTGGCCAGCTGTCGGCGCAGTCTGAGCACCCTGTGAGCATCAGCAACGTGTGCACCGTCTTTGCCGAGTCGGAGGTCATCTCCCACCTTGCCGCCGGCGCAAAGCTCAGCGATATCGCCGCCGGCATCCACATCTCGGTGGCCCGCCGGGTGGCGGCTCTGGCCATGCGGGTGGGAATCGAAGGTCAGGTGGCCATGAGCGGTGGCGTGGCTCTGAATCAAGGCGTGGTTCGCGCCATGGAGATGGAGCTGAAGCGCCCCGTGCTGGTTCACCCGGACGCCCAGCTGGCAGGCGCCCTGGGCGCGGCTCTTCTGGCCGCTGAGCGGATGCAATAAGACGCCTCCCATGTGCAGGCAAAATGTGCGCCTTCACGGCAAATTTGTGCAAAATTGCACGCACCGCCCCCTATGGGCAGCCCCTTGTCCCAAAGCGGAAAAAGTCCCCGCGCCTACAAAAAGGGTCAAAAGGGGCCGGTGCGGAAAAATTGGCATAGGAGTTGCTAATCTATATAGTCAGACAGGACTTAGGTCCACAATTAAGGAGGAAGTATAGCATGGTCAACAATTACTATCTACTCACCGACGAGGAGAGAGATCTCCAGCTCATGGTGCGGGACTTCATGAATAAGGAAGTAAAGCCCATTGTTGCCGAGTGTGACGAGAAGAGCGAGACCCCCATGGAGGCTGTGAAGAAGGCTATTGAGATGGGCCTTCACTGCATGAACATTCCCGAGGAATACGGCGGAATGGGCCTCACCGCCCGCATGATGACCGTCATCCGCGAGGAGTTCGGCAAGGTAGACGCCGGCTTCAGCGTCACTCTGGGCAACAACGGCCTTGGCTCCACCCCCTGCATGGTCTTCGGCACTGAGGCGCAGAAGCGCAAGCTTGCCGATATCGTGGTGCCCGGCGGCTTTTCTCCCTTCTGCCTTACCGAGTCCTCCTCCGGTTCCGACGCCGCCTCTCTGCGCACCACCGCCGTGCGCAAAGGCGATGAATACGTCATCAACGGCAGCAAGTGCTTTATCACCAACGCAGAGTTGGGCGGCATCTACACCGTCTTTGCCTATACCGATAAGGAAAAGGGCACCCGGGGCGGTATGTCCTGCTTCCTGGTGGAGCGGGATCGGCCCGGCGTCTCTGTGGGCAAGCACGAGAACAAGATGGGCCTGCGCACCTCCAACACCTGCGACGTGGTTTTTGAGGATGTGGTCGTTCCCGCCGCCAACCGGATCGGCGAAGAGGGCGAGGGCTTCCGCATCGCCATGAAGACCCTGGAGCGCTCCCGCCCCCTGGGCTCCTCCACCGCCGTGGGCATTTCCCAGGCCTGTATCGACATCTGTGTGGATTACGCCAAGCAGCGCATCCTTTTCGGCAAGCCCATGTGCGACAAGCAGGCCATCCAGTTCATGATCGCCGACATGGACATCCAGACCCAGGCCGCCCGGCAGATGTGTATGTACGCCTCCACCCTCATCGACCAGGGCATCTACGACGGCCGCGTGGGCGCCGCGGTGAAGACCTTCTGCAGCGACACCGCCATGAAGGTGACCACCGACGCTGTCCAGGTCTTGGGCGGCTATGGTTACTCCAAGGAGTACCCCGTGGAGAAGATGATGCGTGACGCCAAACTCTATCAGATCTTTGAAGGCACCAACCAGATCCAAAGAGTGGTCATCTCCGGCCAGCTCTTCAAATAAGGGGAGGGACAAAACGTGGGTCCTTTAGAGGGTATCAAGGTTCTGGATCTTTCCAACTTCCTGGCTGCCTCTACCGCAGGACGCATTATGGCGGAGTGGGGCGCCGACGTCATCAAGATCGAGCCGCTCAGCGGCGATACCTACCGCAACAACGGCCCCTACATGAATATTCCCATCTACGACCGGGGCCAGACGGGCAACCCCAGCTACGACAACGAAAACGGCAACAAGCGCTGGGTGGCCCTGAACCTGAAAAGTGAAAAGGGCATGGCGGTGTTCCGCAAGCTGCTTGCCACCGCCGACGTCCTCATCACCAACTACCGGCCCGGCGCGCTGAAGAAGCTGGGCATCTCCTACGACGACCTGAAGGAAGAGTTTCCCCGGCTGGTCTTCGGCTCCATCCTCGGTTACGGCAAAAAGGGGCCGGCCAGTGGTAAGCCCGGCTTTGACTACACCGCCTTCTACGCCCGCTCCGGCCTGATGGCCGACGCGGCCCCTCGGGGCGGCGACCTGGTGAACACCGTGGCCGGTCTGGGCGACCACTTCGCCGCCACTGCCCTGGTGGCCGGCATCAACGCCGCCCTGGTGCGCCGCTCCACCACCGGCAAGGGCGACCTGGTGGAGGCCAGCCTTTTCCAGGCCGGTTGCTTCGCCCTCAGCTCCGGCTTCCTGTCCGCGTACAGCGGTAAGCCCTGGCCCCGTACCCGTTTTGAACCCAACAACTCCACCTCCAACACCTATAAGTGTAAGGATGGAGAGTGGTTCTACCTGGCGGCCACCGCTTACGACAAGCAGTGGGCCGATGTGGCCACCAAAGTCCTGGGCCGCCCCGACCTGGCCACCGATCCCCGGTTCGTCACCCGAAAGGCGGTGGAGGAGCAGGGCGCCATGGAGGAGCAGGTTCGCATCATGGACGAGATCTTCGCCACCAAGACCTACGCCGAGTGGGCCAAGATCATGACCGAGGCGGACATCGCCTTTGAGAAGGCCCAGCACTTCACCGAGCTGGTGGAGGATCCCCAGGCCCTGGAAAACGAGTACATCTTCTACCATGCGTACCCCAACGGAAAAAAGGCCCCCTTTGCCCACGCCCCGGCGGCCATCGCCTCCTGTCCCTGGCCGGAATTCCAACCCGCCAAGCTCACCGGCGCCGACACGGAGGCCATTCTGAAGGAGATGGGCTATTCCGATGCGGAGATCAAAGCCCTCATGGAGGACGGCGACGTGGCAGGCCCCACCATTACGGTGAAAGGCTGAGGGAGAAGACAAAATGTATATTGATTTTCCTGTGGTCAACGCAAAAATGGAAGGATTGGAGCAGGTGGTTCTGCCCAAGATGGTGAAGATACGCCAGAAATATGATCCTTTCCAGATCGAGGATGTCCCTGCCCATCTGCGTAAGGAGATGGAAGAGAAGATCAAGAATAAGGACTTCTACGCGGGAAAGGAGATCGCCATCACGGCGGGCAGCCGGGGCATCCCCTTCTATCAGGAGATCATGAAGACCCTGGTGGACTGTCTCAAGGACTGGGGAGCAAAACCCTTCCTCGTCCCCTCCATGGGCAGCCATGCCGGCGGCACGGCGGAGGGTCAGGTGGAGATGCTGGCCACCTACGGGATCACCGAGGAGAGTATGGGCTGTCCCATCCGGGCCACCATGGATGTGGTAGAGGTTGGCACGCTGGCGGACGGCACCCCCGTCTATTGCGACAAATACGCCTACCACTCCGACGGTATCGTGGTGGTCAATAAGATCAAGCCCCACACCAGCTTCAAAGGTCCCCATGAAAGCGGACTTCTGAAAATGCTGTGTATCGGCCTTGGCAAACACAAGGGCGCCGCCACCATGCACATGAAGGGCTACGAGGTCTTCGACCGCCTGATCCCAGAAGCCGGTGCCCTCTGCCTGGAAAAGGAGCCCGTTCTCTTCGCCGTTGGCCTGGTTCAGAATGCCTACGACGACATCAGCGACCTGGAGGTCATTGAAAAAGATCGGATCGTGGAGCGGGACGCGGCTTTGCTGGCAATCGCAAAGGACAAGCTGGCCAGATTCAAGTTTCCCGACACCGATGTGCTCATCATCGACCAAATCGGCAAAAACATCGGCGGAGCGGGCTTCGACCCCAATGTGGTGGCCCGCCGAGACCGGATCTATCCCGGCGCTCTGGTCAGCCAGAACATCTTTGTCCGGGGACTGACAGAGGAGACCCACCACAACGCCAGCGGCATCGGCACCATCGAGGTGACCACCCTGCGCTGTGTCCGGGACGTGGACTGGGCCATCACCTGGACAAACATGATGACGGCTAATTTCCTCCCCGGCTGCCGCATTCCCTGCTTTGCGGAGAATGACCGGGAGGCCCTGCGCTGGGCCATCCGCACCTGCACCGGCATTGACTATTCCAATGCCCGGGTGGTGCGGATCCGAGACACCATGCACATGGAGGAGATCCAGGTCTCGGAAAACCTGGCCAAAGAGCTCCAGAGCCGGGATGACGTGGAGATCCTCTCGGAGCCCTTTGAGATCGATTTCGATGCCGACGGCTATATTAAGGATTGAATCGAGGGAGATCATGGAAGAAAAAACGACTCAGGCTGCGGCTCCGGACGCCGCGCCCAAAAAGCCCAAAAAACCGCTGCCCAAGTCCCGGATCATGGTGGGCGAGCAGCTTGCCAAGCTCTATCAGGACACCATCGACGCAAAAGCCCGGGGAGAGAAGATCGGCTGGTCTGCCTCTATCTTCCCCCAGGAGATCGCCGAGGCTCTCGGCCTCTACATTGTATATCCGGAAAACCAGGCCGCCGGCCTGGCCGCCCGGCACCAGTCAGACGACCTGCTGGCTCATGCCGAGGCCGCAGGCTATAACATGGACATCTGCTCCTATGCCCGCACCAGTCTGGCCTACATGGACACCCTGACGGCGGAGAGCAACAATATGCCCAAGCCCGACTTTGTGCTGTGCTGCAACAACATCTGCAACCAGCTGACCAAGTGGTTCGAAAACCTGGCCCACCAGTTCCAGGTGCCCATGTTTCTCATCGATACGGTCTACAACTACGACCCCTGCGCCTCCGACGCCAAGGTGAAGTACGTCCGCGCCCAAATCGACGATCTGATTCACGGCCTGGAGGAGATCTCCGGCAAAAAAATGGACTACGACAGGCTCACTGAGGTCATGCGCATCTCCCAGCGGAACAAGGATCTTTGGCGGGAGGCCAACGAGCTTCTGGCTGTAAAGCCCGCCCCCCTAGCCGGCTTCGACCTGTTCAACTATATGTCCTGCATGGTTTGTAACCGGGGCAAGGAGAGCACCACCGCCGTCCTGGAACAGCTCATATCTGAGATCAAGGAGAACATCGCCCAGGGCAAGAGCACCTTCCCTGTTGAGGAGGAATACCGGGTCTTCTGGGAGGGCATCGCCTGCTGGCCTTATCTGGGCCACACCTTCAAGACGCTGAAAAAATACGGCATCAATATGGTGGCCACCGGCTATGTCAACGCCTGGGGACTGGAGTACGAGCCGGGAGATCTGGACGGTCTTGCCCGGGCCTATATCGACCTGCCCAACAACAATAACAACCTGGAGACGGTGGTGGCACGCCGGATCGAGGCGCATAAGAAGTTCCAGGTAGACGGCACCATTTACCATGTCAACCGCAGCTGCAAGGTCATGGACTGCCAGCAGTATGAGACTCAGCGCCGCATCTCAGAGGCCACCGGCATCCCCTTCACCTCCTTCGACGGCGATCAGGCCGACTTCCGGGCTTACAGCGAGGCCCAATATGAGACCCGCATCCAGGGCCTGGTGGAAGTGATGGAACAACGCAAAAAAGAACGGGAAGGGGGCAAAAAATGATGGAACCGCAGGATATCCTGTCCCAGCTGTCCTTTGCGGCGGAGAACCCCCGCAAGATGCTGGAGGCCCAACTCGCCCAGGGCAAAAAGGTGGTGGGATGCTTCCCCTCCTACACCCCCGAAGAACTGGTAGACGCCGCCGGTATGGTTCCCTTCGGCGTCTGGGGCGCCCAAATGGAGCCCTATCTGGCCAAAAAATACCTCCCGGTCTTTGCCTGCCCCATCCTCCAGTCCTCGCTGGAGATGGGCCTGTCCGGTAAGCTGAAGGATCTGTCGGCAGTTATCATTCCCACCCTGTGCGACACCTTCCGCTGCATCACCCAGGACTGGCTGGCCGGCGTGCCCGACATTCCCATGATCCCCGTGTCCTATCCTCAGAACCGCACCGACGCCGGCATCCAGTTTCTGCGGTATGAGTTTGAGACCGTAAAAAACAAGCTGGAGGCCATCTGCGGCCATTCCATCACGGAGGAAGCGCTGGAGAATTCCATCCGCGTATACAACGAGCACACCGCCGTAATGCGGGAGTTCACTGCCATCGCCAACGAACACTTGGACATCATCGACCCGGTGGCCCGCCACCATGTGATGAAGAGCGCTTGGTTTATGTCCAAGGCGGAGCATACCCGCCTCATGCGGGAACTGATCTCCTCCCTGAAGGCCACTCAGCCCCACCATTTTAAGGGCCGCCGCGTTCTCCTCTCCGGCATCGCCGCCGAGCCTGACAGTCTACTGCAGATCCTGACGGATAACAACGTAGCCGTGGTGGGCGACGATCTGGCCCAGGAGAGCCGCCAGTACACCGCCCCCATCCCCGAGGGCCAGGGAGATCCGCTCCTGCGCCTGGCGGGTAAATGGCGCGGGCAGCTCTGCTCTCTGGCGCACGACGAGGGAAAGGGACGCGTTGATATGCTGGTGGATATGGCCAATGTGACCAGCGCCGACGGCATGATCTTCTGCCAGATGAAGTTCTGCGATCCTGAGGAGTATGATTATCCCCTTATCTCCCGGGCACTAAAGGAGATCGGCGTGCCCACTCTCTGCCTGGAGGTAGACCAGCAGCCAGGCAGCACCGAACAGATCAGAACACGGCTCCAGACCTTTGCAGAAATGTTGGGCTGAGCAGTGTGATGATAAATAGACAATCAAAAACGAAGAGGAGGAAAACACAATGAATCGAAGCAAACTGATCGCCCTGTCCCTGTCCGCAGCTATGTTGCTGGGCACCCTCACCGCCTGCGGCGGCGGCGCCACTGAGAGCCAGGCTCCCACTGAGTCCAAGGCCGCCGATCCCGCCCCGGCCCAGAGCCAGGCTGTCGCTTCCGGCAGCTACAATGTGGATAACATTGAGACCCTGACCATGAAGGTCAACACCTCCGCCAAGGCCTCCACCCTGGAGCTGCCCGGCTATGGCGCCGGCATCAAGTACTTCTGCGATGAGGTGGAGAAGCGCTCCAACGGCAAGGTAAAGCTCCAGCTGTTCCTGGACGCCCAGCTGGGCGGCTCCGCTGACGAGATGATCGGCGGCTGCCAGACCGGCGCGTTCGAGTTCATCACCCTGAACCAGGGCTCTTGGGGCGGTTATACCGACGGCTTCATGCCCTTTAACTTCCCCTTCCTGTTCCCCAACGAGGAGGCCGCTTTTGAGTTCATGGACGGCCCCCAGGGCGAGAAGATCACCCAGAAGATCCTGGACGATACCGGTATCCGTGTGCTGGTCTACTATGACATGGGCTTCCGTCACCTGACCACCAAGAGCACCGATGTCCACACCGCCGACGACATGAAGGGCCTGAAGCTGCGCACCCAGAACGATCCCTACCAGATCGCCGCTATGGAGGCCCTGGGCTGCTCCGTCACTCCTGTGGCTTATTCCGAGCTGTTCTCCGCCCTGCAGCAGGGTCTGGTGGAGGCCCAGGAGAACCCCCTGAGCAACATCGTGGTCAACAAATACTATGAGGTTCAGGATTACCTGACTCTCACCGGCCATACCTACACCCTGACCACCATGGCTGTCAGCGAGGATGTGTGGCAGAGCTTCTCCCCCGACCTCCAGGCTCTGATGCTGGAAGTGGCCGAGGACGCCACCAAGATGTGCCGGGAGGGCCTGCTGGCCCAGGAGCAGACCTACCTGGATGAGCTCTCCGCGCAGATGAACGTGTACGAGCCCACCGACGCCGAGAAGGCTACCTTCAAGGAGAAGGCCGCCACTACCTGGCCCACCATCGAGGAGAAGATCGGCTCTGAGTGGTATAACGAGATCATCGACGAAGTCAACCGCATCACTGGCTGATAAGAGAACCCGTGCTATGGGCGGCCGACCTTGGGTCGGCCGCCCGCCCC
>NZ_CALPCU010000022.1:0-35212 GCF_943193085.1 Vermiculatibacterium agrestimuris
CCAGGAATCTGGCCGCGGCTTTTTTCTATTGACATATATCGAATATTGATATATGATGAGTATACCGATAATCGATATACCCGGAGGTGAGGATGTGTCGCGGAAAAAACTGGAGACTCTGACCGAGCAGATGTACTACGTCCTGCTCGCCCTCTGGGCGGAGCCCCGCCACGGCTACGGCATTATGCAGTACGTGGACAAGCTCACCCAAGGCCGGGTAGCGGTGGGGGCGGGCACCCTCTACGCCCTGCTGGCCCGGTTCGAGGAGGAAAAGCTCATCTTTTTTAATGGCACACAGGAGGGGCGAAAATACTATATTCTCTCTGACGAGGGCCGGCGCACACTGCAAGAGGAGTACCGCCGTCTGGGCCGACAGCTGGCTGACGGCGCAACACTGCTGGATAAGGAGGAACCATGATGAGAGACACCCGCTGGAGATACTTTTCCTACTTAAACGTGGACTACAAGGCCGCCCAGGACACCCTCAACACCTGGGCCCGGGAGGGGTGGGAGCTGGTGGAGATCATGGGCCCCTTCGCCAAGCTGCGGCGCATTGAGCGGCCCGACACGCCCACCTACTTCCTGGACTGGAGTAACGCCAAGGATCCCAAGGACTACGCCCAGCTCCTCTCCGACGCCGGGTGGGAGTGGGTGGAACGGGCAAGTTACCTGAATATCTACGTCTCCAAACCGGACGCCCATCCCCTCCCCATTCAAACCGATCCTGAGCTGGAATACCAGCGGTTCCGCAAAAAGGCCCTTCGGTCTATGCTCCTCACTACGCTGGCAATGGCCGTCCTTCTGGCCTTTTGCTGGTTCATCCTGTCCGGGTTCTACAGCTCTCCCGGCGCCTTCCAGCTGGCTCAAGAGCGGCTCCTGCCCAGCCTGCTCTCCTCCAGTCTGGTCTTCTCCGCCATCTTTCTTTTCTTCCCCCTGTGGTGCCTTGGCGGGGCGGCCTATTTCCTCTATCTGTTCTGGCGGCTGAGACAATGGCGGGAAGCTATCCGAATGGGTCTGGAGCCGCCCACAGCAGGAAGTAAGGCCATTCGAGGCTGGGGGCTTGTCCGGGCTTTGGGCCTGCTTTCCGAGGCTGCCATCGCTCTTCTGCTCTTCCCAGACGCCCTGCTCAACCACTTCCTGAACCTGGGCTGGGCGGTCGGCATTATGATCGGAGCCTTCATCTGTATCTATACCTATGACGACCCCATCCGCCAGCGGCGGGGCAAGCGCGCCCTTTTCATCGCCCCTCTCGCCGCCGCCTGCATCCTGCTCAACGGCCCTGTGCGGGAGAGCTTTTCCGGCCGCATCCCGGCCGTCCCCGTCCACAGCGACGCCCATCGGGTCAACGAGGGCCGGCGCTCCGACACCCCGCTGGGCAGTCAAGCCCACTGGAGCGAGGATATCAAGCTCTCCGACTCAGAGCGGCTGTACTTCTATTTCTCCGCCCAGGCCTGGGCCTCCCCTTCTCTGGCGGACTGGGCCTTTGGGCCTGTCCCGGAGGGGCTGGAGCCCGTACCGGGGCTGGAGGGAATCTGGCGGCGGGGCCCGGCGGCTGAAGAGGACATCCCGGACTATGCCGGCGCATCCCACCTGGACATCTATGAATACGCCATGGAGGTGCGCAAGGCCCAGGAGACCACCCGGGGCTTCCTCCTCCGCCGGGGGACGACCCAGGTGACGGTGGAGTGCTATAGAGTGATCCCAGGCACCACCGACGAGGAGGTCTTGGCCCCCATTCTGGATTGGCTGGCGCAAATAGAATAAAAAAAGCCCCCGACGGCAGACCGTCGGGGGCTTTTTTGTTCCCTTAAAAGGGCGTGGGGCCATCGTTGCTGTGATACTCGTAGTCCGGCCCGGCATAGCTGCCGGAGGGGCGAATGCCGCCGCCGTTGAGGCCGATCACATAGTTGTAGAAATTGGCCCGGGTGGTGAGGACATAGGGGGTGAGCCACAGCTGGAACACCCCGGAGGCGATGATGCCCACGACCCCAAGGCCAATGGCCATGAAGCCGCTCTGAAGAAGGCCCGCCAGCATGGCCCAACCGAAAAAGGAGAGATCCAGTATCACGGCCTCTCCCTTGTGGCCCTTCATGTAGGTCTTACTCAGGCGCAGAGACTGCCGGGCAGTGCAGTTGGGGTCGTCCAGCAGGATATAGCAGGTCAGATGGTAGCGGTAGGCCACCCAGATGCCCAAGGCCACAGCGCCGAAGATCAGGGCGAAATAGAGCAGCATGAGAACGCTCAGGTCTGCCTCCGACAGGATCACCGCAACGAGGATGGCAAAGGCGGGCACGGTGAGCAGAGCCGTCCACAGGAAGACCAGCAGAGCGGTCAGAATATTCAGCCAGATCACCCGGCCCGCCTTGGCGAAGCCGTCGAAGAGGTTGGCAATGCCGGAGCCCTCGTTCCGGGCCAGGCGGAGGGTATAGGAGATGAGGCCGAACTCCACCACCGCGCAGAACAGATCCAAAAGGAGCTCCGCCCCACCGGCGATGGCCACCCGATCCATCTGCTGGAGGATCACATAGTCAAAGACCTTCTCAGGTGTGTAGCCCTGCTGGAGATAGGTCATGGCGCTGGCCCAGGGCACCCCCACCAGGCTCATGACCAGTTGGGTCAGTCCCGTGGTCAGCAGCAGGTAGACCAGCATGACGACCATATAGGAGGGCTGGGCCTGCTTCATGCTGGCCTTGGCGGCCAGCTTCGCCTCATAGCGGTTAAAATACATTTCTCTCTCCCCTTTTCTATCCGGAAAACCTTAGCGCCGGCCGCCGAAGCCGCCGCCACGGGAGCCGCCGAAGCCGCCCCCTCTGGAGCCGCCGAAGGAACCGCCGCGGGAAAAGCCTCCCCCACGGCTCCCGCCGAAGCTGCCGCCGCCGCTGAAGCCGCTGCCCCGGCTGGGCCGGGCGCCCGCGCCGCCGAAGCCGCCGGAGGGACGGGAGGTACCGCCAAAACTGCCGCCGGAGGGCCCCCGGGGGCCTCTGGGCGGAGGCGGGGGCGGCGGGGCGTGCCAGTGGCGGGTGTACCAGCCGTAGCGGGGGCCGTGCCAGAAGAAGATGGGCCGGAACACCACCGGCGGGTTGGCCACCCCATAATACTGGGCCCGGTAGGCGTTGTAGCGGGAGCGGTCGATGGCAGAGAGAACCAGGTATATGATGAGCACAAAGCCCAGAAGCCACACGATCCACATGGCGGCAATGCCGCTGGCGAAGGAGGGGCCATCCTCATAATGATGATCGTCATTGCCTAAGCCGAAATTGTCCCGGTAGATGGTGTCCATCACGCCGAAAAAGGCGCTCACATCATGCTCCCAATCCTCGGTAGACATGGTTTCACCCAGAGAATCCAGGGCTTTCCCATTCATGATACTGTCAAACTCAGCGCCCCAGACAAACCGGAAGTTGTCGGTGTCCTTTATCACCAGAAGAAGGGCGTCTCCCTCTCCCAGGCCATAGTCCGCCGCCAGGTCGTAGGCGTACTCCTCCGGATCGCCGGAAACAGAATCCTCGCTGATGAAGGCCACGATGCTGTTGTACCGCTCATCCCAGTTGGCGTTATAGAGGGCCAGCAGATCCTCCGTGCCGGAGTTCAGCACTCCGGCCTTGTCGTAAATGAACTGCTCTACATAGGAGGTATCCAGCTTGGTATTCAGACCTGAGGACTGTTCCAGGCTGACGCCCCCGGAGGGCTTCCGGACCTGACCCAGAAGCAGGGCCGCGGCGATGGCGAGCACCAGCACCACCCAGCCCACAAGATAAGACTTGTTGTCCTTTTTCATACCCGTTTCCTTTCAGACGCTCAGCCCCGAAGCTCCAACAGCTTCTCCTTCAGCTCGCCCTCGATCCTCCCCAGCTCGGCCTCGGCCTCTTTCCGCTTCTGGGCCCCTTCGGTCTGGATCTTCACCATCTCGTCCAGGGTGGAGATGAGCTGCTGGTTGGTGTGCTGGAGGGTCTCGATGCTCACCACGCTCTTCTCCGCCTCCCGGGCGGTCTCAATGGTGCCCATCTTCAAAGCGTCGGCGTTCTTCTGGAGCAGCTCATTGGTCATCTTCGTCACCGCGCTCTGGGCGGCGGTGGCCTGACGGGAGTTCTCCATGCCCAGGGCCAGCACCATCTGGCTCTTCCAGAGGGGGATGGTGTTGACCAGAGAGGACTGGATCTTCTCCAGCATCAACGCGTCGTTATTTTGGATGAGCCGCACCTGGGGGCCCATTTGGATGGAGACCATCCGCGTCAGCTCCAGGTCGTGGAGCTTCTTCTCAAACCGGGAGCACATATTGGCAAGGTCGTTGTAGGCCTGGGCGTCCTCCTGGGCGCCGGTCTGCTGGGCCTTCTGGCGCAGCTGCTCCAGCTCCCCGGCGCGGACAGCCGCCAGCTTCTTCTTCCCCGCCAGAATGTACATGGTCAGCTCCTTATAGTACTTGGTGTTGAGCTCATACATCTGATCCAGCATGGCCACGTCCTTCATCAGGGTGAGCTGGTGCCCCTCCAAGACCTCCACGATCTTGTTCACATTGGTCTCCGCCTTGGAGTACTGCGCCTTCATGGCGGCGATGTCATTCTTCTTCTTTTGGAAGAAACCCAGCACACCCTTCTTCTCCTCCTGGCCGAAGTTTTGCAGCTCCCCCACCAGGCCGGCCAGCGCGTCGCCCACCTCGCCCAGATCCTTGGTGCGCACCTTGGAAAGGGCGCTTTCGGAGAAACCGGCGATGTTCTTCTGGGCAGCGGCGCCATACTGGAGCACCAGGTTGGAGTCCTTGATGTCGATCTTCTCGGCGAAGTCGGCCACCATTTTCTGCTCCGCCTCGGAGAGCATGGATTCGTCCAGCTTCACCGCCTTGGCGTCCCGGGCGGCCTGGTCGGCCTCAGTGACCTGCTTCTCGGCGGCCATGGGATCCAGGGTAAGTTCAGGGGCGGGAGCCGCCGCCACAGCGGTATCGGTATTGGGGGTCAGGGTCAGCTCGGGGGTCATATTCAGCTCATCGCTCATTGTCTTGTTCCTCCTGTTGTTTGGTAGGTTATGTTGTCAGCCGTTGGCGGCAAAGGGCTTTTCCTCGCTGAGACCCTCCTGCTTGAGGAGGTTTTCCATCACGGTGATGTCGGTGGAGATATCCAGCGCCTCGTCGGCAAAAAGGGCGTCCAGCTGCTTGTCGAAGGCGGCGACGATGGTGTCCATCATGGCGTCGATCCGCCCCTTTGTGCCGTCGATGTTCTCCCCGGACACCCCCGCCGCGCCCATACGGTCATAGGCGTTGAGGAGCTTGAGGGTGGTGGGCAGATAATAGCCCATGAACCGTTTGATCTGAGGCAGTTTTTCCGGGTGCTCCACCACATGATCCATGATCTTCCGGGTGTCCTCCTCCAAGCGGTCGATCTGGGCGGAGATCTTCTCCCCGGGGATGGCGTCGTTCAGGCGGCGTATCTCGGACAGGGCCCTGTCCCGCTCGGCGAGGAGGGCGTCCAGCTCCGGATCTCCGGTGCTCTTGGGCTTCTCCGGCTCTTGGGGCTTCGCCTGCTCCGGGATCTCATAGATCTTATCGGGGAACAGGCTCTTCCCGATCAGGCCCGCCACGGCGGAGAGCACCGCGGCCGCCAGGATGTGGGGCAGCCGATACAGCGGCAGGAAAAGCCCCCAGACCAACCACACTGCCGCCGCCAAATAGAGCGGGGCGGGAGAGCGTTTCACTTGTTTCGCCACAGCGTCTCCTCCTTTTTCATACACGGAACCAGTTAAAGGTATTCTACCCGTTTGAGCCTTCCATGTCAAGGAATGGTTGACTTCTCCGCCAAAAAACGGTATCATAAATTTCTACGTACTTCACTCCCCAGAAAGAAGATGGTTCCATGATGACATTGGAAGATTTCAAGGCCGCGCGGAAGGTGCTGGACGGCGTCATCGCCGACACCCACCTTATCCCCTCCCCCGCCCTGAGCAAGGCCACGGGGAATCAGGTCTACCTGAAGCCGGAGAACATGCAGATCACCGGCGCCTATAAGCTCCGGGGAGCTTACTTCAAGATCAGCACCCTCACCGACGAGCAGAAGGCAAAGGGCCTCATCACCGCCTCGGCGGGCAACCACGCCCAGGGCGTGGCCTTTGCCGCCCAGGCCGCCGGCGTGGAGGCCCACATCGTCATGCCCACCACCACCCCCCTGGTGAAGGTGAACAACACCAAGGACTACGGCGCCGACGTCATTCTCTACGGCGAGACTTTTGACGACGCGGCGGCGGAGGCCCTGCGGCTGGTGGAGGAGAAGGGCTACACCTACATCCCCCCCTTCAACGACCTCACCGTGGCCACCGGTCAGGGCACCATCTCCTATGAAATTTTCTCCGATCTGCCCGATGTGGACGTGATACTGGTTCCCATCGGCGGCGGCGGACTGGCCGCAGGCGTGTCCACCCTGGCCAAGCTCCTCAATCCCAAGGTCACCGTCATTGGCGTGGAGCCCACGGGGGCGGCCTCTATGAAGGCCAGCCTGGACGCAGGGCACATCGCCACACTGCCCAAGGTGGACACCATCGCCGACGGCGTGGCGGTGAAGACCCCCGGCGAGCTGGTCTTCCCCTATATCCAGGAGAACATCGACCAGATCCTCACCATTGACGATGTGGAGCTGGTGGACGCCTTCCTGGACATGATGGAAAAGCACAAGATGATCGTGGAAAACGCGGGCCTGCTCACCGTGGCCGCCCTTAAGCACCTGAAGCCCGAGGGCAAAAACGTGGTCAGCGTCCTCTCCGGGGGCAATATGGACGTGATCACCGTCTCCTCCCTTGTCCAGCACGGACTCATGGGCCGGGGGCGCATCTTCACCTTCTCCGTTATCCTCCCCGACCGGCCCGGCGAGCTGCTCCACGTGGCGGAGATCCTGGCCCGGGAGAACGGCAACACCATCAAGCTGGAGCATAACCAGTTCGTCAACCTGAACCGGCAGGCGGGGGTAGAGCTGAAGGTCACCCTGGAGGCCTTCGGCCTGGAGCACAAGGCCCAGATCCTCTCCGCACTGCGCAAAGAGGGCTACGACGCGGTGGAGGTCTCCACCGGGGAGGTCTATTAAGAAAACCAATACCCCCGGCCGGATGATTCCGACCGGGGGCTATATGATGCGGCGCCGGCGCGCCAAAGCGCCGATGCCGGCGCCGTGGGTCGCTCACAGCTGGGGGAGGCCGGCGTTAGCGCGTCGGGCATCCGCTTGGTTTATCCTATGACGAAGTCAAGCCCCCGGTGCCGCTGTTGCGAAAAGACAAGAAAGGCCCTCCCACGCCCGCAAGGATCTTCTCTTATGAAAGGACGGTGTCCCATGGTCAAAATCGCCCCCTCTATCCTCTCCGCCGATTTTTGCCGCCTGGGAGAGGACATCCAAAAGGTCTCCTCCGCCGACTGGCTCCATGTGGATGTGATGGACGGCATGTTCGTCCCCAACATCTCCATCGGCGTGCCCGTGGTGAAGTCCATCCGCGCCCACACCGACATGTTCCTGGACGTCCACCTGATGGTGGAAAAGCCCGGCCGCTATATAAGGGCCTTCGCCGACGCAGGGGCCGATCTGCTCTCCGTCCACCTGGAGGCGGACATGCCTCCCGCGCTCCACGCCGCCCTGGACGAGATGGAGACCCTGGGGGTAAAGAGAGGGGTCGTTTTGCGGCCCATCACCGCCGCCGAGGCGGTGATCCCCTATCTGGAACGGGGGCTTGACCTGGTTCTGGTGATGACGGTGGAGCCGGGCTTCGGCGGCCAGTCCTTTATGGCCGACCAGCTGCCCAAGCTCGCCGCCATCCGCTCCTATATCGAAAAATACTCTCCCGGCTGCCTTTTGGAGGTGGACGGCGGCGTGAACGCCGAGACCGCCAAGCTCTGCCGCCAGGCCGGGGCCGACGTATTGGTGGCCGGCAGCGCAGTTTACGGCGCAAAGGATATCCCCGCCGCCATTGCGGCGCTGCGTGGAGACGCGAGAGGGTAAAGGTCCATGAAAGAGATCTATTATCTGAACAAAGAAACTTTACCAACCATACCTGTGCCCCACGATTGCGTGATCAAAGACATCCAGATGAAGGACCAAACTCTCATTTTCGTCTTTGAGGACAACATTTCCGCCCACGATTCCATACAGGCCATCCATCCAAACGCCAAGTCATTGATCATACGGTACCATTTGACAGATGAGGAGACTTTTTCCGTCTATAAGTGGAGAAAACCCCGAAGATTCTCACGAAAAGATGGCTATTACCGCCTTTTGGACAACTCTCAGCTATTTGCATTCGCAGGCCACTTGGAATATCTATATCACAATGTGGGCTACTGCTCCATCATCACAAAGCTGTGGGCGGACAACGGGGTAATCCTGGACGCATATGTAGATTATATAGAATTTGAGTGGATCGGATGATCTCCTTCGGCCGCTCTTTACGAAATGAGGTATACTCCTATGGAATACTTCCCTCCGGCCCTGGAGGCTCTGACCGAGCAGTTCGCCCGATTGCCAGGGGTGGGCAAAAAGTCCGCCCAGCGGCTCAGCTTTTTCGTGCTGGGGCTTCCCGACGAGGAGGCCCGAGCCTTCGCCGAGGCCATCGTCACCGCCAAGAGGACCATCTCCCTGTGCCCGGTGTGCCAAAGCTTCACCGAGGGGGAGGGCCTGTGCCCCATCTGCCAGAGTTCCAAGCGGGACGAGTCCACCGTCTGCGTGGTGGCCGACCCCAAGGATGTGGCGGCCCTGGAACGGTCCCGGGAGTATAACGGGCGCTACCATGTGCTCCACGGCGTCATCTCCCCCATGAACCATGTGGGGCCTGACGACCTGCACATCAAGGAGCTGGTGGAGCGGGTGTCCGCCGGAGGAGTGCACGAGGTCATCATGGCCACCAACCCCACCACCGAGGGGGAGGCCACCGCCATCTACCTGTCCCGGCTGCTCAAGCCCTTCGGGGTGCGGGTGACCCGGCTGGCCTACGGCGTACCCGTGGGCGGGCAGCTGGAGTTCGCCGACGACGCCACCCTGACCCGCGCTCTGGAAGGCCGGAGAGAGATGTAACGCTTTCGGGCGGATGAGATCCGCCTCCGCCGGGTTTTCGCCTGTGCTGCGGGGGCGGGCCTTATCGGCCCGTTTTTTTGGAGAAAGGAGTCCAAGCCCATGTCCCAGGCACGGCTGTTTGAGCTGGTCTATCTGCTGCTGGAAAAGGGAAAAATGTCCGCGCCAGAGCTGGCAAAGCGGTTCGAGGTGTCGGTGCGCACCATTTACCGGGACGTGGACGCCCTCTCCGCCGCCGGCGTCCCCATCTACACCCAGCCCGGGCGCAACGGCGGCGTGGCCCTGATGGAGCACTATGTGCTCAGCAAGGCCGCTTTCTCTGAGGAGGAGCAGACCCAGCTCCTCACCGCCCTGCGCTCTCTGGCGGGAAATCCCGGCCTGGGGGCCAATGAGGCCCTAGACAAGCTCTCCGGCCTCTTTCAGCGCTCCCAGCCCCACTGGCTGGAGGTGGATCTGTCCCACTGGGGCGGCGGGGAGGGTGACCGCCTCACCTTCGGCGCCCTGCGGGAGGCCATATTATCCCACAAGGTAATTACCTTTACATATGCAGGCTCCTACGGGGAACCCACTGTGCGGCGGGCACTTCCTGCCAAGCTGGTGTTTAAGGGGCAATCCTGGTACCTGCAAGCCTTTTGCCTTGACAGGCAAAACTATCGCACCTTTAAGCTCTCCCGCATCCGGGAGCTTACCGTCACCCAGCGCACCTTCCCCACCCCTCTCGCTCCCCCGCCCATCGACAACAAAATCGCCCCTACCTGGCCCAATGTCAAGCTGACGCTCCGCTTCTCCCCCGCCCTGGCCTTTCGGGTCTATGATGAGTTCGATCCGGCGCAGGTCACCGCGCTGGCCGACGGTTCTTTCCGGGTGGAGGCGGAGTTCCCGGAGGACAACTGGGTCTACGGCTATCTTCTCTCCTTTGGGCCACTTATGGAGGTATTGGAGCCGGAACGGATCAGATATGCTTTGGCGGAGCTGGCACGGCAAATTATTTTTCGCTGCGAAAACCCTGACATAGGGTGTCAGAATTTAGGTGCTATCATGGGGGCATCTTTTCTAAAGGAGGACGCCACCATGAACAAAGAGACCACACCCTTCTGCCAGTCCTGCGCCATGCCCCTCACCGCCCCCGACCTTCGGGGGACTGAAGCTGACGGCTCCGCCAGTCCCCACTATTGCAAATACTGCTACGATAAGGGCAAATTCACCGGGGAGATGACCATGGAGCAGATGATCGACTTCTGCGCCCCCATGATGGCCCAGGCCAGCCCCGGCATGACCGAGGAGGACGCCAAGGAGCATATGAGGACGTTTTTCCCCCAACTGCTGCGGTGGCGGAGAGAGGCAAAATGAGCTACAGACTTTCCGCCGTGACCCTCCGCGCCGACAACAGCCCCCAGGGCATGGCGGCCATCGGCCAACTCTGGGAGGATGTGCAAAGCGGTAAGATCCCCCTGCTCTTTGACAGCCAGGGCGTTTTCCAGCCGGGACTCTCTCCCATCTCCCGGTACAGCAAGTATGAAAACGGCCAGGCGGGAGCCTATGATCTGACCATCCTGACCGTCTCCGCCGGCTTTTTTGCCGAAATGGACGCAAAGGCGGCCTCCGGCCTATACCGCAAGTATGAGGCGGAAGGCGATGACCTGACTTCCTGCGCCCAGGCCGCCTGGAAACAGGTTTGGGGAGACGCCTCCCTCCACCGGGCTTATACCGAGGACTACGAGAGCACCGTTCCGGCGGAGTACGCCAAGGACGGCAAATGCCACTGCTACCTGTATATCGCGGTGAAATAACAATTTGGGGGCGGTGAAAGCCGCCCCCAAAATTTTTTCTCTTTGGGAAATGAAAACCTCCCCCTCAAACGTCTAATGGGTGAAGAAAGGAGGCGGGGGACATGGGAGAATCGGAATTTGTGCGGCAGGCTGAGGCCTTGAAGGCCCGGCTCTACCGCACCGCCCTGCTCTATCTGGGAAGCGACTCCGCCGCCGTAGACGCGGTGGACGAGGCGGTCTATAAAGGCTTTCTGGCACGAAAGAAGCTGAGGGAACCTCAGTTTTTCGCCACCTGGCTCACCCGGATCCTCATCAATGTATGCAACCAGGAACTGCGGCGGCGGAAACGGGAGACGGCGGTGGAAGAACTTCCGGAAACGGCGGCGGAGGAATTTGACGCCCTGCCTCTCAAGGAGGCGGTGGAGCGTCTGCCCCAGGATATCCGGGCGGTGATCGTGCTGCGCTACTTCACCGGCCTCACCCTGGCTGAGACCGCCCGCGCCTTAGATGTGCCTCCCGGCACTGTATCCACCCGCCAGCGGAAGGGGCTGTCCCTTCTGCGTCTTACCTTGGAGGAGGATGACACATGAATCGAAACGAGGAATATCAGGCCCTTCTCGCCCAACTGGAGGCGACTCCCGCCGCCCTGGAGGACTGCGTCGCAAAGGCCCAAAAGCGCTCCCGGCGCCACCGGGGCTGGGGAACCTCCCTGGCCTCCCTGGGGGGCGTGGCCGCCGCCTTTGTGCTGCTGGTAAATACCTCCGTCCCCTTTGCCATGGCCTGCGCCAGGATCCCCGGCCTCCGGGAGCTCACCGCCGCCGTAGCCTTCTCCCCCAGCCTGAAGACGGCGGTGGAGAACGATTACGTCCAGCTCATCGGCCAGATCCAGACGGCAGACGGTATCACCCTGAAGATGGAATATCTTATCTTTGACCCCACTCAGCTCCACTTCTTCTTCACCGTGGACGGAGGCGACTATGACAGCTTCCATGTCTACCCCAGCATCTCCGGCCCCGACGGGGAGGAACTGGAGGGCTATGGCATCACCAGCGCCATGTCCCTGCCCGGTGAGCTCTCCGACTTCGGCGTCACCTTCAACGAGGGCTTCCGGGCCCCTGAGGCCCTGAAGCTGACCTGCAGGGTGACAGGCCACAGGGAGCGCACCGGCGTGGCTCCGGCGGACTCCTCCGCTCACGACCCCGAGACCCATAGGGAGCCGGAGGTCATCGCCCGATTCACCTTTGACCTGATTCTGGATCCGCGGTTCACCGCTCCCGGCAGGACCCTCCCCATTGAGCAGTGGGTGACGGTGGACGGCCAACGACTTTTGATCCGTTCTCTGGAGATCAACCCCACCCACGCCCGGCTGACCGTGGTCTCCGACGAGGCCAACACCGCCTGGTGCAAAGGCCTGGACTTTTATCTCTCCGACGCCGGCGGCAACCGTTACGGGCCTGGCAGCCGGGCCAGCTCCGGCAGCAACCTCATCTCCTCCGGCACCGGCGAGGAGGGTGTGGTGGTCTACTATCTGGAAAGCCCCCACTTTACCGGAAAGCCTCCCTACACCCTCCACATCACCGGGGCCGACTGGCTGGACAAGGACAGGGCCTGGGTGCGCGTCGACCTGGACAAAGGCGCCACGCAGGGGCTTCCCGACGGGGTGGAGCTGGTCTCTGCCCGGCGGGAGCCGAACGGGGACGTAGCCCTCTCCTTCTCTTCCCCCGGCCACGGAAACGGACAGCTGTTCTCCTGGGACTACCGGGATCCGGAGGGCCGCGACCTGACCATCACCTCCGGGGGCCACTCCCGCCTTACCGACGATGATGGGCAGGAGTATGAAGAGCAATATATCATTCTGCCCGACTATTCCTTCGATACCGTGGAGCTGAAGCTCTCCCGCACCCGCACCGCAGAGCTTGACCCGGAGGTGACCCTGGAGATCAAATGAGCTCTTGCCCCGGGGCCGGGGGCATGATATACTGGTTGAAAGCTCCTGAAGGATGTGGTCACCGTGAATCTCTGCAATATCAACGAGATCAAAGCGCTTTTGTCCCGGCATGGGTTCCATTTTTCCAAGTCGCTGGGGCAGAATTTTCTCATTGAAGAATGGGTGCCCCGGGACATCGCCGACGCCTCCGGGGCAGGCCCCGGCGCGGGCGTACTGGAGATCGGCCCCGGGATCGGGCCGCTCACCGCACAGCTGGCGCAAAGGGCGGACAGGGTGGCGGCGGTGGAGCTGGACACGGCGCTGCTTCCCATTTTGACCGAGACCCTCTCCGGCTTCGGCAATGTGACCGTCATCCCCGGAGACGTGATGAAGCTGGATCTTCCCGCCCTTGTGGAGGCGCAGTTTCCGGGGCTTACCGCCATGGTCTGCGCCAACCTGCCCTACAACATCACCACCCCAGTGCTCACCCTTCTGCTGGAAAGCGGCCTTTTCTCCGCCATCACAGTGATGATACAAAAGGAAGTGGCCCAGCGGGTCTGCGCCGCTCCCGGCTCCAAGGACTACGGCGCCTTCTCCCTTCTGTGCCAATACTATGCCAAAACAGCTCTCCTCTTCGAAGTGCCCAGAGAGTGCTTCCTGCCCGCCCCCAAAGTGACCTCCGCGGTCGTGCGGCTCACCCCCTGTCCCCCGCCGGAATGTGTCCATGACCCCGCCCTCTTTTTCCAGGTAGTCCGCGCCGCCTTCGCCCTCCGGCGCAAGACCCTCCTCAACGCCCTTTCCGCCGCCTTCCCCCTCTCCAAGGAGGCCCTGGCCCAGTGCATCGCCCAGGCGGGCCTTCCCGCCGACATTCGGGGAGAGCGGCTTGGCATCCCGGAGTTCGCCCGGCTGGCGGATGAGATCAAAAAGAGCCTGTGAGCGATGCTCACAGGCTCTTTCTGATCTGCTCCAGGGCGCTTTTTTCCAGTCTTGACACCTGGGCCTGGGAGATGCCCACCTCGGCAGAGACCTCCATCTGGGTCTTGCCCTGGAAGAACCGCAGGGCCAATATCCGCTTCTCCCGCTCGGGGAGCTTGTCCACCGCGTCCTGGAGGGCGATGTGATCCAGCCACTTCTCGTCCGTATTTTTGATGTCCCGCACCTGATCCATCACGGTCACCGCGTCCCCGCTGTCGGAGTAGACCGGCTCGTAAAGGCTCACCGGATCGGTGATGGCCTCCAGGGCAAAAACCACGTCCTCCCGCCGCTCGTCCAGCATTTTGGCGATCTCCTCAATGGAGGGCTCCTTCTGGTGCTGAGACATGAACTTCTCCTTGGCCTGCAAGACCTTATAGGCCGTGTCCCGCATGGAGCGGGAGACCCGCATGGCGCTGTTGTCCCGGAGGTAGCGGCGGATCTCCCCCACGATCATGGGCACACCGTAGGTGGAAAAGCGCACGTCCAGGTCGATATTGAAATTGTCGATGGCTTTAATAAGGCCGATACATCCCACCTGGAACAGGTCGTCCACGTTCTCTCCCCGGCGGTCAAACTTCTGGATCACCGAGAGCACCAACCGCAGGTTCCCGGCGATGAGCTTTTCCCGGGCCGCCATGTCCCCCTCCTTGGTGCGGCGGAGCAAGTCCATGGTCTCCTCGTTTTTCAGAACCTTCAGCTTGGAGGTATTGACCCCGCATATCTCCACTTTCCCTTGCATCAAGAAACCCCCCGCCTCGAAAATACTGAGTTCAGTATCTCCGGGGCAGGGGGTTTCATACCGTCTGCAAAGGGGGTTTATTTTTTATTGTGGGACGGTTTTCGATGGATTAAAACAAAGCCTTCAGCTGTGGCGGCCTCTGTGGTGGCCCCGGCCCTCGCTGTGGTGGTAGCCGCCGTGACCATAGGCGGCGGGCGTACAGCCCACAGGGCAGTCATGGTAGTGGGCGGGGTCGGTGCAGCCCACAGGGCAGCTGTGGTAGTGCCCAGTCTCTATGCAATCGGCGGGGCAGGCATGGTAATGGGCGGGATCGGTGCAGTCCTGGCGCGCACAGCCCATACTGGGGCAGAACATGGGCTCCGCCGGGGGGGCCGATTCCCAGCATTGGTTGCTGTGGGGATGGGTGGGATCGGTACAGCCCGCTAAGTCACAGCCCATATATACCGCCTCTGCCACTTCCACCGGGGCGGCGCTCTCCGCCGCGGGGGCCGCCGGCTGAACGCCTTCATAGGCGGCGGGCGCGCCCACCAGCGGTGCGGCGCAGAGCATGGCGATCAAAAACCGTCTCATCTCAATTTCTCCTTTATCCAGTTGATCCTACCTAATAGTATACAGTTTTTCTCCGTCTTGTCAATCCTCTACTCCGCCGCGGCCAAAAGCTGCCTGGTGTACTCCTCCCGGGGATGGTCAAAGACCTCCTCCACCGTCCCCTGCTCTATGACACGGCCCGCCTTCATCACAAGCACCCGGTCACACAGCTGGTAGACCACGTTCAGGTCGTGGGAGATGAAGAGATAGCTCAGATCCAGCTGGTCGCGCAAGTCCTTCAAAAGCCGCAGGATCTGGGCCTGGATGGTCACATCCAGGGCGGACACCGGCTCGTCGGCCAGGATGAACCGCGGCCGCTGGAGCAGGGCCACGGCGATGCTCACCCGCTGGCGCTGGCCGCCGGAGAGCTGGGCGGGCCTGGCCTTCAGGCACTCCCGGGGCAGCTCCACCAGCTCAAGCATATCCTCCACCCGCCGCCGGCGCTCCGCCGGGTCATACCTGCCGTAGACGCGCAGGGGCTCCTCCATGATCCACTCCACTGTGTAGGCGGGGTTCAGGGAGCTGTAGGGATCCTGGAAGATCATCTGGGGCCGCTTGGTGTAGTGGACAACCTCGCCCCGCTCCGGCTTCACCATCCCCAGGATGGTCTTGGCCAGGGTGGACTTCCCCGTGCCCGACTCCCCCACCAGGCCCACGATCTCCCCGTGGCGGACGTGGAAGGTCACATCGTGGAGCACTTCCTTATACTCTCCCCGGCCGATGAGGGTGCGGCTGCGGTAGCCGCTGCTCACATGACTGACCGAGAGCACCAGTTCCTCGCTCATGGCCGCCCCTCCTTTCTGCGGACAGGAATGGCGGCAATGAGCCGCTTGGTGTAGTCCTGGGCGGGATGGTAGAAGATCTGCCCGGTCTCGCCGCTCTCTACGATACGGCCCGACTGCATCACCGCCACCCGGGCGCAGAGCTTTCGCACCACGTTCAGATCGTGGGAGATGAAAAGCATGGACATGCCCAGCTCCCCGTTGAGCTTCTTCAAAAGGGTCAGGATCTGGGCCTGGATGGTCACGTCCAGGGCGGTGGTGGGCTCGTCCAGGAGCAAAAGTCCCGGCCGGGAGACCATGGCCGCCGCGATCATGGCCCGCTGGAGCATCCCGCCAGAGAGCTCATGGGGATACTTGTCATAGACCCCCTCGGGGTCGGGAAGCTCCACCTGCCCCAGGGCCTCCAGCGCCCGCACCCGGCGCTCCGCCTTGGACAGTCCGGTGTGGATGAGAAGGGTCTCCTCCACCTG
Source organism: Vermiculatibacterium agrestimuris (assembly GCF_943193085.1). Taxonomy (NCBI): domain Bacteria; kingdom Bacillati; phylum Bacillota; class Clostridia; order Eubacteriales; family Oscillospiraceae; genus Vermiculatibacterium; species Vermiculatibacterium agrestimuris. The sequence continues at coordinate 16,280 of NZ_CALPCU010000022.1, forward strand.
GGCGCCCACCTTCATCAGCGGATCCATGGCGGACATTGGCTCCTGAAACACTACGCCGATGTCCTTGCCCTGAACGCTTCGCAGCTTGGCCCGGTCGGCGTGGAGCAGCTCCGAGCCATCCAGCAGGATCTCTCCCGCGTAGTCACACTGCTTTCGGGGCAGGAGCCCGGCCACCGCCATGGCGGTCACCGACTTGCCGGAGCCGGACTCCCCCACCAGGCCCACGATCTCCCCGTCGCCGATGGTCAGGGAGATCCCATCCACCGCAAAGCGGTCACGGGTGTGGAACTTGACCCGCAGGTCACGAATTTCCAGCATCAGACCACCCCCCGATCCCGGCGCTGCAGCCCCTCGCCGATGAGGCCCACGCCGAACACCAGCAGGATGATGGCGCCCCCCGCCCCGGCGGCGTACCAGGGAGCGGCGGCCAGCATCCCCTGGGCCTCAGAGAGCATATAGCCCAGAGAGGCGTCCGGAGGGGTGACCCCGATGCTCAGATAGCTCATGGATGCCTCGGCCAGCACGGCGTTATTAAACCCGATGGTGAGGGCGGGCAGCAGCACCGGCAAGGTGTTGGGCAGGATGTGCACCCACAGCACCCGCCAGGGGCTCGCCCCCATAAGCTGGACGCTTTTCACATAGTTGGCCTCCCGTAGGGAGGCAAAGGCGGTGCGGGCGATGCGGGCGTAGCCGGGGATGAAGGCGAGGCCCAGGGCCAGCACCACATTATATTTCTTCCCCGGCCCCAGCAGGCTGATGACGACCAGCGCCAGCAGGATACTGGGAAAGGCGGTAAGGGCGTCGTTGAGGCGCATCAGCGCCTCATCCACCACGCCGCCGAAATAGCCGGTGAGGGCGCCCACCGCGACGCCGCACACCGCGCCCATGGCCACGGTGGCCAGGGCGATGGTCAGGGTGTTCCCCGCCCCCTGGAGCACCCGGCTGAAGATGTCCCGGCCAAAGCTGTCGGTGCCCATCAAGTGGGCCAGGGTGGGGCCGTCCAGCTTCGGGCCGGTGGCCATGGCGGCAGGGTCGTAGGGCGTCCAGAAAAAGCCCAGGACGATGAGGGCCACCATGAACCCCGTCAGGGCAAGGCCGGCGGTGAGGCAGCCGTTTCTTCTCCTCTTCATACGCCGCCTCCCAACCGCAGCCGGGGGTCAATGCGCTGCTGAATGAGGTCTGCCAGGGTGCCGGAGAGCACCACCCAAAAGGCCAGGAGGACGACGATGACCTGCACCACCGGATAGTCCCGGTTGGAGATGGAGGACACCAGCAGCCGCCCCAGGCCGGGAATGGCAAAGACCTGCTCCACCACCACACCGGAGGCCAAAATTTCCGCCAGAGTCTGGGCCAGGAAGGCCACCACCGGCACAATGGCGTTTTTCAGCACGTGCCGCCGGAGCACCGCGCCCCGGTCATTGCCCCGGGAGATGGCGGTACGGACGTAATCCTTCCCCATCTCGCTGCCCACCGTACTGCGCAGCATCCGCACCGTCATGGCGATCCGGGGGATGGCGATGGCCACAGCGGCGAAGAAGAGATACTTCACCGCCCCCAAAAAGTCCTCCCCCAGATTGGGGAAGCTCCCCGCGGTAAACCACTTCAGCGCCACGCCGAAGATCCAGGACAGGAGCATCCCGGTAAAGAAGGCGGGCACCGCCATGCAAAGCTGGTTCACCGCCGTGCGCAGTCCGTCTCCCCGAGCGCTGCCCCGGCCCGCCGAGAGAAGCCCCAGAGGGATGGCGATCACAAGGATGAGCAAAAAGCTGATGGCGCTCAGACACAGGGTCACCGCCATCTTCGGGGCGATAAGCTCCCAAACCGGCTGCTTATAGTGGTAGGAGACCCCTAAATCGCCGGTGAAAAAGCCCATCAGCCACTGAAGGTAGCGAACCATCAGTGGCTGATCCAGTCCCATTTCGGCGCGCAGAGCGGCCAGGCGCTCAGGGGTGGCCTGAGTGCCCAGCATGATCTCCGCCGGATCTCCCGAGATAAGCGCAAAGGCCACAAAGGCCAGCAGGGAGACCAAAAGCATGGTGACCAACACAGTGGCCAGCCGCTTCGCCGCGTATTTCATCTGTTATTCCGCCCACCCCACGGTGGACAGGTCAAGGACATAGATGGGATAGAACTGCAGGCCCTCCAATCCCTTGCGCACCGCCACCAGATCGGCCAGATCCTGGATGTAGACGTTGGCGGCGTTCTCGGTCAGGTTCCGCTCCAGCGCCTTATAGAGCTGGGTCTGCTCGGCGTCGTCAAAGGTGGTCTGCGCCTGGGCATAGAGGGCGTCATACTCCTCGTTCTGATAGTTGATAAAGTTCCGCTTGGCGGAGGATTCAAACCGGGCAAGCAGCGCCCGGGCGGTCATGGTGGAGGCGTCCAGCCCCACCACGGTGGACTGGAACTGCCGGCCGGAATACACGTCGGACAGCCAGGCGCCCCACTCCACCAGCTCCAGCTTGGCATTGATATTCACCGCCTTAAGCTGCTCGGCAATGACCTGGGCGGCGTCGATGTGGGGGGTATAGTTGGAGGGCACGGTGATGGTCATATCAAAGCCGTCGGGATAGCCCGCATCGGCCAGCAGGGCCTTGGCCTTCTCCACGTCGTGGGCGTAGTAATCGGTCAGGCTGTCGTCAAAATACTTGCCAAAGGCGGGGTACATGCTGGAGCCGATGAGGCTTCCGTATCCGTCGAAGGCCAAGTCCAGGATCTGCTGGCGATCCACGGCATAGCACAGGGCCTGGCGCACCCGCACATCGTCAAAGGGCTTTTCGGCGTGATTGAGGTAAAGGGCCTGCACCAGGTTCATGGTGCCCTCGGCGATGTTGAAATCATCTCCCAGCTGGGAGGCCCGGGCGCTGGTCATATGGGCGCACAGATCCACCGCCCCGCTCTGAAGGCTCATGAGGATGCTGTCGGGATTCTCCATGATCTTGAAGGTCACCTTGTCCAGCTTGGCGGGGACGCCCCAGTAGTCCTCAAACCGCTCCAGCACCACATTGTCCTGGGCGGAACGGGAGACGTACTTGAACGGGCCGGTGCCCACAGGCGCGGTGTCCTGCCCGTCATAGTCCCTGGGCAGGATGGCGGCGGTGAGGTAGGAGAAAAACTCGTTGTCCGGCTCGGCGATGGTGATGGCCACCGTCTTGTCGTCCAGGGCGGTCACATCGGTGACGGCGGAAAAGGACTCCACCAGAGAGGAGCCGCCCTCCGCGTCGGCGCAGCGCTGGATAGACCAGACCACGTCGTCCACAGTCACAGTCTGCCCATTATGGAACTTCACCCCGTCGCGCAGAGTGAAGGTATAAGTCGTTCTATCGTCAGAGATGGTATAGTCCGCGGCCACCGCGGGGATCAGGTCGCCGTCTGCGGTGGGCTTTACAAGCCCTTCAAACACGTTGAACATGACCTCTTTCGTCCCTGCCGCCACCGTCATGTGGGGGTCAAGGCTGTCGTCCAGGTCTTGGGCGATGGCCACCGTTATCTCGTTGGGTCGGACGGTGGGTCCCTGCTGGAGGGTCTCCTGGGGCGCCGGAGTCTGGGCGGCGTTGCCGCCGCAGCCGGCCAGGATCGCCGCCAGCAACCCTGTGGTGATGAGCCCTGCGATCTTGCGTTTTGTCATACGGATCTTCCTTTCGTCACTGCTTCCCCATCGGGAAGTCAATGTGGGGCGGATGACCCCCGCCCATTGGGATTTTTCGGCTCTATCGTGTTGTTGCGGCTGGCCCCTGTCCCGAGCCGGAGAGGACTGGCCAAAAACAAAGCCTTGGGGGATGGCCCCTCCGGATCTGGAGTGGGCCTCCCACAAGGCTGTATTTTACACGATATATCCCCATTTTGCAAGGGGTTGCGCACCCTTTTCCATCAGACCTCCACCGCCGGCCTGGTCTTTCCCCCCGCCGCCTGAGTCAGCCGCTGGGAAATGTAGCTCTTGACCTCCTCCACCGGGATCTCCAGCGCCGCCGCCAGCTCTCCGAACAGGAGGGCCTCCCCCTCCTTCATGAACCGCTCGTCCACCGCGCCGAACTTTTTCTTATCCCGCTCGGCAGTCCGTTTCTTGGTGTAAATGGACATGGTCATCTCAAACAGATCCTTGCAGTCATGGGTGGCGATGGCGGCCTGGTAATGCTCGGTAAGCTCCCGCAGCGGCAGGCCCTCGCAGGCCTCCGAGGCGTAGGCGGGAATGCCGTCGATGAGCGCGTTGGCCTCCTGTCTGGAGATGACGGGCCGCATAAAGATCTTCCCGTTCACCGGCGCATAGATATCACAGCTTTGGTAGAGCGGCGTGAGGACATAGAAGTCCTGGCCGTCCCGCCTGTCCACCCGTTCCACCCTGCACACGCCCGTGCGCCCGTATACGATCAATTCTCCCGGCTGGTACATAAAATCACATCCTTATATCTTTATTATACCACTTTTTGGTCTCTTTATGTAAGAAAAACTTTTTGGCCGGAATATACAAGTTTTTTTCCTGTGCTATGCTACGATAGTTCTGAGCGTTTTTCATCACAAAGGAGGTCTTTTATATGAACCGATACCCCTGGCTGGAGGACTACCTTCTCTCCAAGCCCGGCGCAGTCCGGGATTTCAAGCTGGAATGGCAGTGGCACCGCTGGCTGGTGGCGGGGAAAATGTTCGCCGCCCTGTGTACCCCCGACCCCAAGTACGCAGAGCACGCCGGGCGCACCATGGTCATCCTCAAGTGCGACCTCCGGAGGGCCGAGCTCTACCGGGCCGAGTTTCCCGACGTAGTGCCCGGCTTCTACTCCGACAAGCGCACCTGGAACACCGTCTACCTGGACGGCCAAGTCCCCGAGGCCGTCCTGCGGGAGATGTGCGACGAATCCTACGCTCTGGTCACCGCCAAGCTGACCAAGGCCCTTCAGCGGGAGCTGGGCCTTCTCTGACGCTGGGCCCCGGCCTTTGTGCCGGGGCTCACATCATTTTTAATATCTCACGCTTCAGCCGCTCGATGATGCGCTTTTCCAGCCGGGAGATATAGGACTGGGAGATGCCCAGCAGGTCGGCCACCTCCTTCTGCGTCCGCTCCGGCGCACCGTCCAGACCGAAGCGCAGGGTGATGATGATCCGCTCCCGCTCCTCCAGCCGCTCCAGAGCCTGGGTCAGGAGCTGGCGGTCTACGTCGGCCTCCAGAGGCTGCATCACCACATCGGCGTCAGTGCCCAGAATGTCGCTGAGCAGCAGCTCGTTGCCGTCCCAGTCGGTGTTCAGCGGCTCGTCAAAGGAGACTTCCCCCCGCTGGTTGGAGGTCTTGCGCAGGTGCATCAGTATCTCGTTTTCGATGCACCGGGAGGCATAGGTGGCCAGCTTGATGTTTTTCTCCGCCTTGTAGGTGCTCACCGCCTTAATGAGCCCGATGGTACCGATAGAAATGAGATCCTCAATGTTGATGCCCGTATTCTCAAACCGTTTGGCGATGTAGACCACCAGCCGCAGGTTCCGCTCAATGAGGGCGGCCTTGGCCTTCTCGTCCCCCATCCCCAGCCGGAGGATGAGCGCCGCCTCCTCCTCCCGCTTCAGCGGGGGCGGCAGGGTATCGCTGCCCCCTATGTACATCACCTTTCCCGGCAGGACGAGCCCCCGCCTGGCCAAAAGCGCCCGGAACCGCCACCAGCTCCGCCGCAAGCGCTGGATCATGTTTTTTCCTCCTCACTTTTCCGTTTATGCGCCAATGAGCGCGCTGTATCCTCCGCCGTCTGAAACGGGGGTGGGGGACAGCGCCACCAGAATGGGGCCGTAGTCCTCCCCCGCCACCTTGGCGCTGTCCACCCGCACCGCCAGAAGCAGGGCGTGCTCCACCCCCACCGCCCGGTAAGGCAGCAGCCGCCAGCGGCCTCCCCGCCGCCGCTCCAGTGCGGAAACCGGGTCGTCAAGCTCTCCCGGCTCCGGGCCTTCCCCCGGCGGAAACAGGGCGCCCAGCCGATCCCCCTCCGCCACCATCACCGGCCGGCCGGTGGCGGGATCGGTCAGGGTGTTGCCCGTGTCCACCAGTGCCGTCAGCCGGCACCGCCGGCCCGCCAGCTCCAGTTCCGCCTTGGCCAGCTCTCCCCCGCCGTGGCGAGCCGTACGCTGAAAGATCAAGCTCAAAAACACGTAGCATCCCGCCGAGCAAAGCAGCACCGTGGGCAAGTCCAGCGCCCGGGGAGCGCCCCAGAGCAGCTGCAGTGCCAGCACACCGCCCCCGAAGGCCGCGGCGACGCCGAAAAACACCAGGGTCAGCCGCAAAAGCCGCCGGGAGCCGCCGTAAGCCACCAGCACCATGCCCACCGCCGCGGCCAGCTTATATAGGGGATGGGTCAGAAATCCCCATCCCGGCAGCACCGCCCCGGCAGCATAGAGCCCGCCCGCCAGTGCGGCCAGGGCGAAGCGGAGCCGCCGAAAGGGCTCTCCCGCCAGCTTGGCCGCGCACAGCAGCAGCAGGTAGTCCACCAGGGCGTTGAGCGCGAACACTTCATCGATATAGACCACTTCCATGGCCGTCCCCCCTGTCCTACTCGTCCATTATAGAAGTTCGGCGCTTCAAAAAAGGACGAAAGGGTGCGGGGACGGAAAAACCGTGGATACGGCAAAAAACGCCTGCCGTAAGGTGACGATTTTACGGCAGACACTTTTCCCGGCCCGGGGGCATGCTCCCCAGGCCTTGATTTTCCATAAATTCTTCTTGACTTGTCCGGAAGATGGTGGTAGAATACTACCACCTATGAAAAGGGCCTTATTTTTTATGCTCGTTTTTACGGTGTGGCGAGGCATAAAACCCTTTCCCTCTCTGAGGTCATAGGGAGGCAATCATGCCGGATCCACACCGCCAACAGAAGGGCCTTTTGGGCTCTTTTAGGCTGGATCCGGTGATTAGACCGGATCCGTTTTTTATATGCGGGCCGGTAAGTAATAAGGAGGTGCCGAAAGATATGGCAAAGGCTGGCAACCGGGTGAAGATCACCCTGCGGTGCAACGAGTGCAAGCAGCGCAACTACAACACCAAGAAAAACAAGAAAAACACACCCGACCGTTTGGAATTGAACAAGTACTGCCCCTTCTGCAAGAAGCATACGGTCCACACCGAGACCAAGTAATGAGCTTTTTCACCAATGACAGCTCACAAGAAAGAAGGGTATTACCGAATGGCTGAAAACGACAAGCTGGATCAGGTGGAGACCTCCGCCCAGGAGCTGGAGACCGCCGCCCCCGAGACCCCCGCGAAAAAGGACAAGGCCGACAAGAAGGCCGATAAAAAGCCCGCCAAGAAGTCCAAGCCCGGCCTCTTTGCCCGCATCGCCCAGTGGTGCCGGGAGACCAAGGCCGAGCTGAAGAAGGTACAGTGGCCCACGTGGAAGCAGACGCTGAACAACACCCTCATCGTCATTGCCTTCTGTATCGTGGTCGGCCTTTGTATCTTCCTGTTCGACAAGCTGGCCGAGGGCGTGTTCAACGCTCTCATCAACCTCTTCCATTAAGGGGCGAGCGCCATGGAAGAGGCAAAATGGTACGTCGTCCACACCTACTCCGGTTATGAGAACACAGTGTGCGCCAGCATCGAGAAGGCTGTGGAGAACCGGGGCATGCACGACCTCATCCAGGAGGTCAACATCCCCATGGAGACCGTCACCGAGATCACGGACAACGGCCCCAAAACTGTGGAGCGCAAGGTCTTCCCCGGCTATGTGCTGGTGAAGATGGTGCTCACCGACGACACCTGGCATCTGGTTCGTAACATCCGCGGCGCCACCGGCTTTGTGGGCTCCGGCAACAAGGCCATCCCTCTCACCGACTCCGAGATCGCCGCCCTTGGCGTGGAGAAGCACGAGGTGGTGGTCAGCTACGAGGTCGGCGACAGCGTCAAGATCACCGACGGCGCGCTGGAATCCTTCATCGGTACGGTGGAGGAGATCGACATGGATCACAGCAAAGTCCGGGTGGTGGTGTCCATGTTCGGCCGGGAGACCCCGGTGGAGCTGGAGCTGGACCAGGTAGAGCCCATCAACGACTAAAATCGTCGAAAAAGAGATCCAACCGTGGGAGGAGCCAGAGAAAAAGGCTCCGTCCATACCACATTTTCAAGTAGGAGGTGCTGTTTCAAATGGCACAGAAAATCACCGGTTACGTGAAATTGCAGATCCCCGCCGGCAAGGCGACTCCGGCCCCCCCTGTGGGCCCCGCCCTCGGCCAGCACGGCATTAACATCGCCGCCTTCACCAAGGAGTTCAACGAGCGCACCAAGAACGACGGCGGCCTTCTCATCCCCGTGGTCATCACCGTCTACGCCGACCGCTCCTTCACCTTCATCACCAAGACCCCCCCTGCCGCCGTCCTCATCAAGAAGGCCTGCGGCCTGGACAAGGCCAGCGGCGTGCCCAACAAGGAGAAGGTGGCCACCATCAGCAAGGAAGACATCCGCAAGATCGCTGAGCAGAAGATGCCCGACCTCAACGCCGCCAGCATCGAGGCTGCCATGAGCATGATCGCCGGTACTGCCCGTTCCATGGGCGTCCTGGTGGGCGACTAAGGCGAGGAGGTACAGAAATATGTTTAGAGGTAAGAAGTATCAGAACGGCGCCAAGCTCATCGACAAGGCCGCCGCTTACGACGTGCAGGAGGCCATGGATCTGGTGGTCAAGGCCGCTCCCGCCAAGTTTGACGAGACCGTGGAGCTCCACGTGAAGTTGGGCGTCGACTCCCGTCACGCCGACCAGCAGGTGCGCGGCGCCATCGTCCTCCCCCACGGCACCGGCAAGACCCAGCGGGTGCTGGTCTTCGCCAAGGGCGACAAGGCCGACGCCGCCAAAGAGGCCGGCGCCGACTACGTGGGCGAGATGGATCTGGTGGAGAAGATCCAGAAGGAAAACTGGTTCGACTTTGACGTGGTGGTCGCCTCTCCCGACATGATGGGTCTGGTGGGCCGTCTCGGTAAAGTCCTGGGCCCCAAGGGCCTGATGCCCTCCCCCAAGGCCGGCACCGTCACCCCCGACGTGGCCAAGGCCGTTCAGGAGGTCAAGGCCGGCAAGGTGGAGTACCGTCTGGACAAGACCAACATCATCCACTGCCCCATCGGCAAGGTCTCCTTCGGCGCTGAGAAGCTCACCGAGAACCTCAACGCCCTCATGGGCGCCATCGTCAAGGCTAAGCCTTCCGCCGCCAAGGGCCAGTACGTCCGCTCCTGCGTGGCCGCCTCCACCATGGGCCCCGGCGTAAAGATCAACGCGGCCAAGTTTGTGTGATCTGAAAGCTCTTTCCCGAAAATATATTTCCCTGGGGGATTTTGCTTGACAAAATCCCCCAGGGGTGATATATTACCAATCGTGTTCAGAGACAGCGGGGAGCCTTATGGCTCTAACGACGTCAGTCCCCCGCCGAGAATACAGCCAACAATAGGGTTTTATTGTGCTGTTTTCGTGCGAACACGAAAGCGGCATTTTTTCTTTGTCCCCGGATGGAGGAAAAGCCGCCATCCAAAATACCTGGAGGTGAAAAACCAATATGCCGAACGCAAAAGTCCTGAGTGAGAAGCAGGCGGTCGTCGCCGGGCTCATCGAGACCCTCAAGTCCTCTGCCAGCGGCGTGCTGGTGAATTACGAGGGCATTACCGTCGCCGAAGACACCGCCCTTCGTAACGAGCTGCGCAAAGCCGGCGTGGAGTATGCCGTGGTGAAGAATACCATGGTGCGCCGGGCTCTGGACGACACCGGTCTGAGCGAGCTGGACGACGTGCTTCACGGCACCACTTCTCTGGCCGTGTGCAAGGACGATCCCATCGCCCCCATGCGGGTCATCAACAAGTTCGCCAAGAGCCTGGAGGGTGACCGTTTCGTCATCAAGGCCGGCTTCATGGACGGCAAGGTGCTGCCCCTGGCGGACATCGCCGCTCTGGCCGAGCTGCCCTCTAAGGAGGTTCTGCTGGGTCAGGTGCTGGGCATGATGCTCTCCCCCATCACCAGCCTGGCCATTGTCATCAAGGCCATCGCCGAGAAGGGTGGCGTCAGCGCCGAGAAGCCCGAGGAGGCCCCCGCCGCTGCCGAAGTGGCTCCTGCCGCTGAGGAAGCCCCCGCCGAGGAGGCTCCCGCCGCCGAGGCTGCCCCTGCTGAGGCTCCCGCTGAGGAAGCCCCCGCCGCCGAGTAAGAAAACAAAAACAACATATCAAATTTAGGAGGTATACAATTATGGCTAGCGAGAAGATCACCGCTATGATCGAGGAAGTCAAGGCCCTCACCGTTCTGGAGCTCAACGAGCTCGTTAAGGCCCTGGAGGAGGAGTTCGGCGTCTCCGCCGCCGCTATGGCCGCTCCTGCCGCCGGTGGAGCCGCTGCCGGCGGTGCCGCTGAGGAGAAGACCGAGTTCGACGTGGTTCTGGCCAGCTTTGACGCCGCCGCCAAGATCAAGGTCATCAAGGTCGTCCGTGAGATCACCGGCCTGGGCCTGGGCGAGGCCAAGGCTGTTGTCGAGGCTGCCCCCAAGGCCATCAAGGAGGCCGTCAGCAAGGACGAGGCCGAGGAGCTGAAGAAGCAGCTCGAGGAGGCCGGCGCCAAGGTGGAGCTGAAGTAATCAGCCCCTTCCCTACCCAAGAAAAACGACTGGTGAATTTTCACCAGTCGTTTTTTTGTAACCTTTTTCTTTCCTTTTCGTATATACTCATAGAACCGGTTCCAAAAGCGAGGTGAGGCCCTTGAAAGAAGCAAACCTGATCCGGCGGCTCCAGGCGGGAAACCGCTTCGCCCTCAGCCAGGCCATGGATACCTATACCTCCTATCTCTCCACTGTGGTATGGCATACCATGGGCCCTGCCGCCACCGCCCAGGATGTGGAGGAGGTGGTCTCCGACGCCTTTCTCGCCCTGTGGTCCCACCGTCAGACTCTGGACGCGGAGAAGGGGCTCAAGCCCTGGCTGGCGGCAGTGGCCCGGAACAAGGCCATCGACAGGCTGCGCGCTTCCCCCCTCCCTCCCCTGCCGCTGGAGGCCGCGGAGGAGGAACCCGCCGGCCCCGGCCTTGACCAGGAGGTGGAGCGGCGGATGTTTGCCGTCCGGCTCCGGTCGGCGGTGGAGCGGCTGGGCCCGCCCGACGATACTCTGGTCTTTCGCTTCTATTATGAGGGGAGCAGGCTCAAGGATATCGCCGCCGATCTGGGACTCAGCGTCCCGGCGGCCAAGGTGCGGCTTCACCGGGCCAGACAGAAGCTGAAATTGATCTTGACGAAAGGAGGGTCGGCAGATGGACCGCATGAATGAGTTGTGGCAGAAAGTGGGCGGGCCGGGAAAGGCCCCCGGGATCAGCGTTCGGGCCGTGAAGGATCGGGTCAACGCCACACTGGACGCCGACCCGAAAGAAAGGAAGGTCTATATGAAGCAGAAATTACGTTTTGCACTGGTGGCCGCCGCTTTAGCCGCCGCCGTCACCGGCAGCGCACTGGCGGCCAGCGAAAACTGGGACATGCTCTCCCTCTTTTTCAAGGGAGATACCTCCCCCGCCCAAGAGTATGTGAACAACACCGTCTATTCCGTCCATGATGAAAACTTCACCTTCACAGTAGAGAGTTCCGTGTCCGACGAGAGCGTCCTCTATGTCATCGCCACGGTGACGGCTTTGAATGAGGAGGCCAAAGAGGCCCTTTTTGACCCCCATTTTCAGCAGCTGGGCACCTTCGAGTTCTATATCCCCGCCTGGGACCAGCAGTGGAAAGCCATGAAGCAGGCCGGCGGGGAGGCTCCCGAGATCACCGCTTACGGCGGCTTTGGGGGCGGAGAGATCAAAATCCAAAGCGAGGATACCCGAAAATTCCAACTCCACGCCAATCTGTTCGGGGAACCCGACGAGGTAGAGCTTTGGCTGGGACAGATGGGCCGGGAATACTCCATGACCATCCCCATCTGCCCCACCCCCACCCGCGTCATAGAGTTGAACGTCTCCGGCACAGGGATACACGATTCCGACGCCACCCCCGGACCGCTCTTCATCCGGCGGGTAAGCCTGTCCCCCTTCTCCTTCCAAATGGAGACTACGGGATCGTCCACGCTGGCGATCATACCCCGTTTCCTCTTTCGCATGGCGGACGGCTCCATCCGCACCCAGGCCCAGATGATGGAATTCCGGGAGGGCTGGGCCGCCAAAATGCGTTCCGACACGGGCAGCGCCGACTATGTCCAGATGTATCGTTTCCATGAGGTCCAGAACCTGGACGAGATCGTCTCCATTCTCATCTTTGACATGGAATACCCTCTGGATGGTTCCCATCCCTTCCCGGTGGAGCATGACCCGTCTCTGGACCCCTTCTTCGTGCGGCAAATGGCCCCTCTCGCCGAAGATCACGGGTATCCCGTCCCCGTCCGGGAGCTGACCGAAAAGCTGGGCGGCATCTGCCACTGGGACCCGGCCACCGGGGATGTGACCTGCGTTTACCGGGATGCCTCCATCGTCCTCCGCCCCGGCGTAGACGTCGCCGTAGTAAACGGAGAACCCGTGACCATGTGGGATGCCCCCGCCGTGCAGGGCGGCTCTCTGGCCGCCTCCTGGGGCGTTTTTCGGGACGCTTGGAGTCTCGACGGCTTTGTCACCTATACCCGCGGAGAAAGGCTCCCTGACCCAGACGACCCCGGCAGCTTTATAACTCCCACCTTCTATCACGACTGGTATATCACCCCCTGATTTGCTTTTCCGCCGGGGCCGTGATATACTGATTTTTACCAATCAGTAGGAGGCACGCCTTATGTCCTTTTCTCTGCCGGAATATCACGCGCCCAATTTCTCCCTTTCCCGGTTCCAGTCCCTCCCCCAGGTCCGCTTCCTCCCTGCTCCCAAGGACGGTGTGGCCCCGGAGGGATACCACGCCACCACCATCTTCCCCGAGTATTTCCATGTGGACGGACAGTGGCTGCTGGCCCAGGAGAGCCGTATGGACTGCGTGGCTGTTTTGAAAAGCGGTCACATTGAGACAGTGGAGTTCCGCAATCTGAAAGCAGGGGACCTGGTGGCCTTAGGCCGGTCTGAGGACGGCTCCGAGGGCGTCTATGTCCACCCTGACGGCTTCTCCCCCACCGGGGAGGAGAACAAGGAGACCTTCTCCTTCCGCCAGGGCCGCTCCCGGGAGACCGCCTACTCCAAGGATTATGACTTCCTCTATGAACTCCTTCGCCATGAGCGGGACCACGGGCATATCCTCTGGGTCATGGGCCCCGCCTGCGCCTTTGACGCGGACTCCCGGGCGGCCTTCGCCGCCCTTATCCGGAGCGGCTTCGTCCATGGCCTTCTGGCGGGCAACGCCCTGGCCACCCACGACCTGGAGGCGGGGTATCTCCACACCGCCCTGGGGCAGGACATCTACACCCAGGAGAGCAGGCCCAACGGCCACTACCACCACATCGACACCATCAACGCCGTCCGGCTGGCGGGCTCCATCCCCGCCTTCCTCGACAGCGGGGCGGTGAAGGACGGCATCATCTACGAGTGTGTAAAAAAGGGCATTCCCTTTGTGCTGGCCGGCTCCATCCGGGACGACGGCCCCCTGCCCGAGGTCTACGCCGACGTCTACGCCGCCCAGGACGCCATGCGCGCCCAGGTGCGGAAGGCCACCACGGTGATCTGCATGGCCTCCGCCCTCCACACCATCGCCACGGGGAACATGACCCCCTCCTACCGGGTGGTAAACGGTGTGGTCCGGCCCCTATACTTCTACTCGGTGGACGTATCCGAGTTCGCCGTCAACAAGCTCCGGGACCGGGGCAGTCTGGCGGTGAAGACCATTGTCACCAATGTGCAGGACTTTGTCGTTCAGGTAAGCAAAGGCGTGAACACCCAATAAAACAAAAGGGACGGCCCCTCGGGGCCGTCCCTTTTTTCGCTTTTATTTTCCTGTGATGGCCCGAAGGATGAGGCGGAAGCCGTCCTTCAAAAACTCCTCCCGGGTCTTCCCCATCTGCTCCAGAAAAACGCCGCCGCTGCCATCGGCTATGCGGATCATCCCTGACACGCTGGCCCAGAAAAGCATCACCATCTCCATGTCGTTCTGCCCTTCCAACACCACTCCGGCGGCCTTTCCCTTTTCCAGAAACCGCGCCAACTCCTGGCACAGCTCCCGGATGGCCCGGCGCACATCCCGGTCGCCCCTGGCCTCCATGGCCCCCGCGCCGCCCGCCATCACCGCCTCGTAAGCGGTGGGGTTTGCGGCGTAGAACTCCAGAACGGCCTGACAGACCGCGTCATAGGCGGCGTACCAGTCCTCGCAGCTGTCGATGGCCTGCCCCACCCGCTTTTTCAGCATGGCCAGTCCGTTGAGGAGGATGGCGCCCACGATCTCCTCCTTGCTCTGGAAATAGACGTACAGGGTGGCCTTGCTGTATTCGGCCTCCCTGGCAATATCATCCATAGTCGTGCCTTCCGTTCCCTTTTCAGCGAACAGCCGCTCCGCTGCGGCCAGGATGGAGCCCCGATGATATTCCGCCAGCGCTTGACGTTTTCCCATATCTACCGCTCCTTATCATGTTTTCGTGAAATTCTTGACAAATAACATGATACCACAAATTTCCCCTGTATGCAACCTCAAGTTCCCAAAAGCCGGTTGGCGATCTGGAAGTAGATCACAAGGGACAGGGCGTCTACGATGGTGGTGATGAAGGGGCTGGCCATCACCGCCGGGTCAAAGCCCAGCTTCTTTGCCAGCATGGGAAGGCAGCAGCCCACCAGCTTGGCGCAGACGACCGTAAAGGCCAGGGTCAGGCAGACCACCAGGGCCACGGCGGTGGTGACATTGGTGTTCCCCAGCATCCCTATATCGATAAGCTGGATCTTCAGAAAATTGACCGCTCCCAGGGTCACCGCGCACAGCACCGCCACCCGCAGCTCCTTCCACAGCACCTTGGGAAGGTCGGAAAACTCCAGATCGCCGATGGAGATGGCGCGGATCACCGTCACCGAGGCCTGGGAGCCGGTGTTGCCGCCGGTATCCATGAGCATGGGGATAAAGGCGGTGAGGGCCACCCACCGGGCCAGGGCCGACTCAAAGGAGGAAATGATGAGCCCCGTGAAGGTGGCCGAGATCATCAGCAGCATCAGCCAGGGGATCCGCGCCTTCCAGATCTCAAAGGGGGTCATCTTCAGGTAGGGCTTGTCCGTGGGGGTGATGGCCGCCATCTTCTCGATATCCTCGGTGGCCTCTTCCTCCATGACGTCCATCACGTCATCGACGGTGACGATCCCCACCAGCCGCCCCTCCTGATCCACCACAGGCAGGGCGAGGAAGTCATATTTCATGATCCGCTGGACGGCTTCCTCCTGATCCTCCGTGGTGCGGGCGGCGATGACGTCGGTGGACATCAAGTCCCCCACCAGCTCCTCATCCTTGGCCACCATCAGCTCCCGGAGGGTAATGACCCCCTCCAGCAGCCGGCGGTTGTCGGTGACATAGCAGATATAGATGGACTCGCTGTCCTCGCTGTAGGCCCGGACGCGGGCGATGGCCTGGGCCACCGTCATGGATTTTTTCAGGTCGGTGACCTCGGCGGTCATGATGCTGCCCACCGAATTGTCCGGATAGTTCAAAAACTGGTTGATGACCTTTCGCGTGCCCAGGCTGGCGTTTTTCAGCACTCTCGTCACCACATTGGCGGGCAGCTCCTCCAGCATGTCCACCGCGTCGTCCACGTACAGCTCCTCCACCAGCTCCGCGATCTCCCGGTCGGTGATGGAGGAGATGATGGTCTCCTGCTTTTCCGGCTCCAAATTGGTGAATACGTCCGACGCCACCTCTTTGGGCAGCATACGAAACAGCAGCACTGTCCGCTCCGGACTCAGCTCTGCCATAAACTCCGCCGCGTCCACCTCGTTGGCCTCGGTGAGCGCCGCCTTCAGCTCCCGGAGCTTCTTGTCCGCCAGGAGCTCCTGCCACTGGTTCAACCGGTCTTCCCGCTCCATATTTTCCATTTCGTATCCCTCCTGTTCCTGTCAAAGTGTCATGAGGAAGTACAAAATGAGACAAAAACGCACCCATAAAGCAAATCAGCTTTACGGGTGCGGCGATACTCTCCTATGGGCGCAGGGTCAAGCTGCCGCCGCGCCCTTTACAAAAGGAACGGCGGAGCTACACGCTCCATAAGGGAACATCGCTGTCCCGTTTGGTACTTCGGCCGCAGATGTCCACAGATCGTTCCTCCCTTTTGATCGATTTCCGGCAGATGGACTGCCTGTTCTTTAACAATAACACGTTATTCGTTCTTTTTCAAGTCCTTTTCCGCCTGCTCCATCCCCCTCATCTTCCGCAGGAAGCCCACGGACAGCGGGATGGCCAGCAGAAAGGCGCACACGTCCGAGGTGGGCTGAGCCATCATCACGCCCTTGAACTCCAGAAACCGGGGCAGGATCAGCACCGCGGGGATGAAGAACACCCCCTGCCGGGCCGCCGCCAAAATAGAGGCTCGCCCGGTCTCCCCTACCGTCTGGAGCATCATATTGTTCATGATGACATAGGTCAGCAGAGGAAGGCCCAGGATATTCCACCGCAGAGCCTCAGTGCCCAGGCGCACCACCTCGGCGTCCCCGGGCTGGAAGCGGTAGACGATGCCCGGCGCCAGGAAGAAGACCACCGCCATCATCACGATCAAAAAGGCGGTACCCACTTTGATGCAGAACCAGTAGGCGTCCCGCACCCGGTGGTAGAGCCTGGCCCCGTAGTTGAACCCGCAAACCGGCTGGAACCCCTGGCCGAAGCCGATGACCGCCGAGCCGGAGAACATGGTCACCTTACTGACGATGCCCATGGCGGCGATGGCCGCATCCCCAAAGGGCTTGGCCGCCCAGTTGAGCAGAATGGTGGACACCGAGGCCAGGCCCTGCCGGTAAAGGGAGGGCAGGCCACCCTTCAGGATATTCACAAGGGGCCCCTCCCGCCATTTGATACGGCTCCACCGCACCGGAATGTTCCCGCCCCGGCCGGTGTTGAACAGCAGGATAAAAAAGCTCACCAGCTGGCTCAGGATGGTGGCCAGAGCCGCTCCCGCCGCTCCCTGCTCCAATACGATGATAAAAATGGGATCCAGAATGATATTCAGCACGCCGCCCACCGTGATGCCCACCATGGCGTAGGTGGCGCTTCCGGAAAAGCGCAGCAGGTTGTTGAGCACCAGCGAGCCGATCATCCAGGGTGCGCCGATGAGGATATACCGGGCGTAGTCCTCCGCGTAGGGCAGAATGGTCTCCGTGGCCCCCAGTATGCTCACCAGCGGGGTCAAAAACAGCTCTCCCAGCACCAGGATCGCCAGCCCCGCCAGCACGCCGCTGAAAAAACCGGTGGCAGCCACGGTCTCCGCATCCTCCCGCTTCTGCTGTCCCAGCAGCCGGGAGACGTTGTTCCCCGCGCCGTTGCCAAAGGTGAAGCCGATAGCCTGGATCACCGCCATCAGGGGCAGCACCACGCTCACCGCCCCCTGGGCGCTCTTGCCCAAAGTCCCTACAAAGTACGTATCCGCCATGTTGTAGACGGAGGTGATGAGCATGGAGATGATGGTAGGCACCGCCAGCTGCCCCACCAGGCCGGGGATGGAGGCCGTGGTGAGCCACTGGAACTTCTCTTCTGGATCTGTGAACCTGGGCATCAGTTTCCCCTCTTTTTCCTCTTTTTCGTTCTGAACCAGTATACCACCCTTTTTCCTCAAATGCAAACTCGCCAGTCTCTTTTCTTTCCTTTTCCCTGAAAATATGCTATGATGGATAAAATTTTCTTGAGGTGAACGGCTATGCGTAAACTGTATGAGGAAGACCCCTACCTGACCACCTTTTCCGCCGTCGTGCAGTCCTGTGCCCAGGGAAAGAAGGGCTGGGATATCGTTTTGGAGCAGACCGCCTTCTATCCTGAGGGGGGCGGCCAGCCCTACGACAAGGGCGTTTTGGGGGACGCCAACGTGCTGGAAGTCCACGAGCGGGACGGCCTGGTGGTACATACCTGCGACGCGCCCCTGCCGGTGGGAGGCCAAGTCTCCGGCGCCATCGACTGGCCCCGCCGCTTTGACCTGATGCAGCACCACTCCGGGGAGCACATCGTCTCCGGCATCGCCCACGCCAAATGGGGATGCGACAATGTGGGCTTCCATATGGGCGCCGACGTCATCACCATCGACCTGAACACTGTCATTGACGAGGCGCAGCTCCAGGCGCTGGAGGAGGAGGTCAACCGCTATCTTTGGGCCGACGCCCCCGTGGAGATCACCTACCCCTCCCCCGAGGAACTGGAGAAGCTGGAGTATCGGAGCAAAAAGGCCCTCACCGGCCGGGTGCGCATCGTCTCCTTCCCCGGGGCCGACGTGTGCGCCTGCTGCGGCACCCACGTCTCCTCCGCCGGACAGGTGGGTCTGGTAAAGCTCCTCAGCGTTCAGAAGTTCCGGGAGGGCGTGCGCATCGAGCTCATCTGCGGCGGCAGAGCCATTTCCTACATGAGCCGGCTCCTGACCCAAAACCGGCAGATCCAGAACCTCCTCTCCGCCAAGCCCTTTGAGACCGGCGCCGCGGTGGAGCGGCTTTTGAGTGAGAACAACGGATTGAAGGCCCGGCTCCTGGAGATGGAAAACCACCGCTTTGCCCAGCTGGCCCAGCTCCACGCCGGAACGGGCCCCCTGCTCCTTTTCGAGGAGGGGCTCTCCCCTGACAGCCTGCGGCGGCTGTGCGGCGCCCTCTCCCAGACCCGGAACGGACTGTGCGCCTGCTTCTCCGGCGGGGAGAGTGAGGGCTATAAATACGCCCTGGCCCACGCGGGCGGCGACCTGCGCGCGCTGGGCAAGGCCATGAACGAGGCCCTCCGGGGCCGGGGCGGCGGCAAGCCCGACTTCCTCCAGGGCTCCGTTCAGGCCGGGCGGGAGGAGATCGAGGGCTTTTTCGCCAAAAATGCCCAATGATACGCAAAGATATGAAAAAGAGCGGAGAGCGGCCCCAAAGGGGGCCGC